>NZ_JBQOIF010000014.1:0-116352 GCF_052665395.1 Stenotrophomonas sp. 3(2025)
ATGGGCCCGAGGCATGCCTCGGGCGGGTTGGGCAGGACGCCCAACCCCGGTCTTGCCGTGTGCGCAGGACAGCGCACGCGAGCAGGCGGCGACCGAGCTTACAGGGACGTGCTTGCAGCGGCCCCTGCGCAGCCTATCTGCCCGGCCGCACACGAGCGATCACGGCCGCCCGCGAGGGGCTCCGCCGTTGGCCGGAAACCACGCGGCGCCGCCGCGCCGACCTCAATCCTCGACGCGCAGTACCGCGCCTGGCTTCAGCACGCTGCTGCCGCTCAAGCCGTTCAGCGACAACAGCGCCTTTACCGGCATGCCGTAGCGGCGGGCGATGGTCCATGCCGATTCGCCATTGCGAACGGTGTGGCGACGGTTGCGCGGGCGATCGGCAGCCGAGGCGACCACCTTGGCCACCTGCGGGCTCGGCGCGGCGCTGGAGGTGCTGGCCACTGCGGTGGCAACGGCCGTGCTGGTGATGTCGGCAACGTCCGCGTTGGACGCCGAAACCGGGGCCAGTACGCGGGCCGCGCCCGACGGGCGGTTGCCGGCGGCCAGTGCCGGATTCAGGCGGGCGATCTTGGCCGGGTCCAGGGCGCGCTGGGCGGCCCACTGCTGGACGCTGGTGCCCGCCGGCAGGGTGTGGTCCTTCAGCACCGGTACGGTGCGGTCCAGCGAGGCCATCACGCCCGGCTGGTCTTCCACGTCTTCCAGCACGCAGGCCAGGGCATGCAGCTTCTCGACGTAGGCATGGGTGACCGGCGACAGCCCGGGCAGGCCGGCCGGCTTGGCGTTCTGCGCATTCATGCCGGCCTTGCGCATGGACTGCAGCACGCGGTATTCACCGGCGTTGTAGGCCATCGTGGCCAGGCGCCAGTCACCGCCGAACATGCCATGCAGGGTCTTCAGGTAGCGCACGGCGGCCTGGGTGGACTCCACTGCCGACAGTCGGCCGTCATAGTTGTTGCTCATCGGTACGCGATGGTTGCGTGCCGTGGTGGCGATGAACTGCCACAGCCCGGTCGGGCCGCTGCCGTTGCGGGCATTGGGCCGGTAACCACTTTCGACGAAGGGAATCAGGGCGAATTCGGTGGGCAGGTTGGCTTTGCGCAGCTCTTCGACCACATAGCCGAACAGCACCAGCGCGTCGTCATCCTGGTTGGCCAACCGCGAAGGCGCATGGGCGAACTGCTTCTGCCAGCGCGGGCTGGTGGCTTCGGCGTCACAGGTAGGTTCTGCCAGGCCGTCGCGGAAGCTGGAGAAGATCTCCTGGCCGTTACGTACCGATGCGGCCGGCAGCGTTGACGGATCCAGCGGCAGGGCCGAGGCGGCGGTCAGGTTCTGGCTGATGCCGGCGCCCAGCGATTGTGCGCCGGCAGTTCCGGCCAACCCCAGGACGAGACCCAGGGCCAGCGGCAGACTTCGGCGACTCATGCGCGGAAGCCGTCTTTCCAGTGCCGGAGACCGGCCATGACGTCGACGTCGTCCACGACTTCGCGCCCCAGGTGCGCCGACACGGCCGCGCGGATGGGCGCCGTGTGGGTACGCAGGAACGGATTGCAGGCAATTTCATCGGCCAGGGACACTGGCAGGGTGGAACGGTCATCGCGGCGCATGGCCAAAGCCTCCTCTTGGCGCTGCAACAACGCAGCGTTGGCGGGGTCGACATGCCGCGCGAAGACGGCATTTGACACGGTGTACTCGTGAGCGCAACACAGCAGCAGTTGCGCGGGCAGGGCACCCAGCTTGCGCATCGATGCCAGCAGCTGGGACGGCGTACCTTCGAACAGGCGTCCACAGCCCAGGCTGAACAACGAATCTCCGCTGAAAAGCTGTTCAGCGGTGTGAAACGCGATGTGGCTGCGGGTGTGCCCGGGGACGGATAGTACGTGGAACATCTGGCCCAGTGCCTGAACACGTTCACCTTCGCCGACCCGCTCGGTGGCCATGGGGATGCGCTCTTCGACCGGTGCGACCACGCGCACCCCGGGGAAACGCGCCTGCAGCGCCGGTACTCCGCCGATGTGATCGTCGTGGTGATGGGTGAGCAGGATGGTGTCCACGCGCACGCCTTGGGCCGCCAGCGCCAGTACCGGTGCAGCGTCGCCGGGATCGACGACCACGGCAGCACCGTCGTCGGCGATCAGCATCCAGATGTAATTGTCCGCAAATGCGGGCAGGGCAGTCAGTCGCATAGAATTGGACCATGCCCGCGCTGCAGAGCACCCGTCAAGCGAGCCAGGCCCCGTGGTTCGACAGTGAACCGGCGGAGGCCCTGCGCGTGCTCGAACGTCAGCTGCTGCTGCCGCAGCTGTCGCTGCTGCCGACCCGGCCCTGGTTGTGGATCGCTCCCAGCGCCGCCTGGCTGGCCGATGCGCAGCTGGGCGGTCGGGGCCTGCGCCTGCATCGCCAGGGCACTGGTTATGCCGGCGATACCCGCTGTGGCCTGCCGTTGCCGCTGCCCAACGAGAGTGTCAACGCCATCGTGCTACAGCATGTGACCGTCGGCGATGCCGACCATCTGCTGGACGAATGCGAGCGCGTGCTGATGCCCGGCGGCCATCTGTGGCTGACCAGCCTCAACCCGTTCAGCCCGTTCCGCACGCGCTGGCGCCAGCGCGGGCTGGTGGTGCGCACGCCGCAGCGGATCCGCCAGCTGCTTGAGCGCCATGGGCTGGAATGCGAGGACATGCGTTACCTGGGGCCGATGTGGCAGGGTGCCGGCAGCCGCCGTCGCGGCGGCTGGGCCCCCCTGCGCGCGGCCTGCCTGTTCCACGCTGAAAAACGCACGCTGGCCCTGCCCGGGCCGACCCCGTTGCCCGTGCGCTGGCACGGCACCGTTGCTACCTGATCTGGAGTTGTATTGAAAACCATCGAAATCCACACCGACGGTTCCTGCCTCGGCAATCCCGGTCCTGGTGGCTGGGCGGCGCTGCTGCGCTACAAGGGGCACGAGCGCGAACTGAGCGGTGGTGAAGCCCATACCACCAACAATCGGATGGAGCTGATGGCGGCCATTTCCGGCCTGGAGTCGTTGACCGAGCCCTGCCAGATCGTCCTCTACACCGATTCGCAGTACGTACGGCAGGGCCTGACCCAGTGGCTGCCGGGCTGGATCCGCAAGAACTGGAAGACCGCCGGCGGTGACCCGGTGAAGAACCGCGAACTGTGGGAGCGCCTGCAGGCCGCCACGCTGCGGCACCAGATCGACTGGCGCTGGGTGAAAGGCCATTCCGGCGACCCGGACAATGAACGCGTGGATACCCTGGCCCGCAACGCCGCGATCCAGATCCGCGACGGCAGCCCGGTAAACTGAGCCCATGCGTCAGATCATCCTTGATACCGAAACCACCGGCCTGGAGTGGAAGAAGGGCAACCGCGTCGTCGAAATCGGCTGCGTCGAGTTGTTCAAGCGCCGCCCGACCGGCAATACCTATCACCAGTACCTGAAGCCGGACTGCGAATTCGAACAGGGTGCGCAGGAAGTGACCGGCCTGACCCTGGAATTCCTCGCCGACAAGCCGGCGTTCGCGCAGGTCGTGGAGGAGTTCCTGGCCTTCATCGATGGCGCCGAGCTGATCATCCACAACGCCGCGTTCGACCTGGGCTTCCTCGACAATGAGCTTTCCCTGTTGGGAGAGCAGTACGGGAAGATCACCGATCGCTGTACGGTGATCGATACACTGGTGCTGGCGCGCGAGCGCTTCCCGGGCCAGCGCAACTCGCTCGACGCCCTGTGCAAGCGGCTGGGCGTGGACAACTCGCACCGCGCCCTGCATGGCGGTCTGCTGGATGCGCAGATCCTGGGTGATGTGTACATCGCGTTGACCTCGGGCCAGGAGGAGATCGGCTTCGGGCTGGGCGATGACGATGCCGGTGGCGCTGCGGCGTTGCAGGCGTTCGATGCGTCCAAGCTGCTGCCGCGGCCGCGCGTGGTAGCCACGCCGTCGGAGCAGGAAGCGCATGCGGCGCGTCTGGAGCGGCTGCGCAAGAAGGCCGGCCACGCGTTGTGGGACGGCCCGAAGGTGGAAGAGGCCGCGAGCGCGTAGGCGCCGCGGTAGCCACGCATGGCGTGGCTCTACTGTAGATCCACGGCCTGCATGGGGCAGTGGCAGCGCACCAGGATCACGGTGATGTTGTCCGATGACGCGCCAGCGCAATCGCGCTGGCGCCCCACAATTTGCGCTGCAGATCGTGGGCCCCGTCTCACCAGCACCCAGACCCCCGCCGCTTCGCGGCCGCCCCCTGACTCAGGGGGCTTGCCTCCAGCCGGCATCAGTGGCAGCGCACCAGGATCACGGTGATGTTGTCCGAGCCGCCGCCGTCGAGGGCGGAGGCGACCAGGCTGTCTACGCATTCCTGTGCGCTGGCGTCGTCGAAGGCGAGGGTGCGGGCGATGCCGCGGTCATCCACTTCCTCGGTCAGGCCATCACTGCACAGCAGCAACTGCATGCCCGGGCGCAGCTCGCCGCTGGTGGTCGCCACGTTCAGGTGTGCCGGGTCGGTGACGCCCAGTGCCTGGGTGACCACGTTGCGGTGGGGATGGGCGCGCGCCTGCTCGGCCGTCAGGTTGCCCTGCGCGACCAGTTCCTGCACCACGCTGTGGTCCTGGCTGAGCTGGGCAAGCTGGCCATCGCGCCACAGATAGGCGCGGCTGTCGCCGACCCAGGCCACTTCGTAACGGTTGCCCTGCACCCGTGCAGCGACCACGGTGGTGCCCATCGGCAGGCTGTCGTTGCGCCGGCGCGAGGCGCGGATGATTTCTTCGTCGGCGGTGCGGATCGCCTGCGCCAACGGCGCGCCACGGCGGATCTCACGGACGATGGTCTCGCGCGCCAGTGCACTGGCCACCTCGCCGCAGGCGTGCCCGCCCATGCCGTCGGCTACCAGCCACAGGGCCAGCTCGCCGTCACCGTAATAGGTGTCCTCATTGAGCTCGCGGCGCAGGCCGGGATGGGTGAGATGTCCGAATTCGATCATGGTGGGCGCTGGGCGAGGGGGTAATGCCGGGGAGAACGGCATGATCACGGCCAAGCGGACATCCGGCAAGCCATGCAGTCAGGAAAATTTCACTTCATTGGGCGCAATGACTTGTCGTCAGCCGCGCTTCCTCGTATGATGCGCGTCCCCGGTTCGCCGGGGAACATCTGGAGAGGTGGCAGAGCGGTTGAATGTACCTGACTCGAAATCAGGCAGGCGTTTATAGCGCCTCGGGGGTTCGAATCCCCCCCTCTCCGCCAGATTAAAAAAGAAGGGCTGCCGAAAGGCAGCCCTTCTTTTTTAATCTGGCGCGGGGATGCGACGACGCTTCGCGCGTCGCCCCAAACGTTGCGATGCAACGTTCGGGCCCCTCCCTTTGCCGGCCTCTCCCCGCCCCTGTCGGGGCAGCCCCTCAACAGAGGGGCTTGCTGCTCCAGATGGCTTTGCGTCAACTTGCACGGATCGGTGGCTTCTTTATCTGTCGCGGGGATGCGACGACGCTTCGCGCGTCGCCCCAATCGTTGCGATGCAACGTTCGGGCCCCTCCCTTTGCCGACCTTCCCCCGGATGCTTGAGTAGATCCACGCCATGCGTGGATGCCGTTCGCGTGCGGCGGGTTACCATGTACGCCATCACCTGCTGGAGCCGCCACGATGACCGCTGAAATCCTCGTCCCCGTTTCATTCGGCGAGCTGCTGGACAAGATCTCGATCCTGCAGATCAAGTCCGAGCGCATCAGTGACGAAGGCAAGCTGGCCAACGTACGCAAGGAGCTGTCCGCGCTGGAAACCACGTGGATGGCGCACCCGGCGGCAGTGAAGGACATCGCCAAGCTGCGCGCCGAGCTGAAGGCGGTCAACGAGCAGCTGTGGGAGATCGAGGACGACATCCGCCTGAAGGACAAGGCGCAGGCGTTCGATCAGGGGTTCATCGACCTGGCGCGCAGCGTGTACCTGCGCAACGACGAACGCGCACGCATCAAGAAGGCGATCAACCTGGCGCTGGGTTCGGCGTACGTGGAAGAGAAGTCCTACCAGGATTACACGCAGCGCGCGTAATCCCGGGCGGCCCGACGCAGTAGATCCACGCCATGCGTGGATGGATCTCCCGGGTTGCGGGACGGTGCGGACCAAGGTCCGCACCCAGTAGGCAGCGCTCGGCCGCCCGGCGTGCCACTCACCCCAGGTGGTCGGCGACGTAACGCTCGAACGCGGCAATGCCGTCCTCGACCGTGATCAGTTCCATCACATCGTCGAATTCGATCTTGGTGCCCCACTTGAGGTCGGCTGCCTGCTTGCCCAGGTACTTGCGCGCCGCGTCGTCGTAGCGGTCCGCGCAGTAGCGGCGGTCCGAATACGGGCCGCTGCGGTTCGGGTTGCTGGCCGCATGCAGGCCCAGCACCTTGGTACCCATTGCGTTGGCAATGTGCATCGGGCCAGAGTCCGGGGTCATCACCAGGTTGGCGCGGGCCAGCAGGGCCGGCAACTGCTTGAGCGTGTCCTTGCCGACCAGGTCCAGCGCCGGAACATCCAGCTGGGCCTGGATGGCGTCGGCCATGCTGCGCTCCAGTTCGCTGCGGCCGCCGCACAGCACGACCCGCCATCCGCGCGCGACGGCATGGTTGGCAACCTCGGCATAGCGGTCGGCGTACCAGTTGCGGCGCACATGGCTGGAGCAGGGCGAGATCATCAGCACCGGCCGACCATCGTCCTGCCATTGCGCAGCGGCCCAGTCATAGGCGGCCTGCGGCACGGCCAGGTCCCAGCTGACATCGGTTTGGCGCAGGCCCAGCGGCTCGCAGAAGCTGCCGATGGCATCGAGCACATGGATACCCGGGCGATCAGGGATGCGTTCGTTGATGAAGAGGCCGTGCAGGTCCTTGGAGCGGCTGCGGTCGTACCCGATGCGGCGCTCGGCGGGAATGAAGGCCGACAGCACGTTGGCGCGGAACGCCACCTGCATCTGCAGCAGGGCCTCGAAACGCCCGGGCGGCAACTGCTTGCGCAGCTCCTTCACTCCGGCCATGCCGGTCTTCTTGTCGTAGGCGTGGAAGGTGACGCCCGGCAGGCCATCGAGCAGCTTCTGCCCGACCTTGTCGATGATCCAGTGGATCGGCGTGTCCGGTCGCGCGGCCTGCAGGGTGCGCACCAGCGGCACTACGTGGGTCACATCGCCAAGAGCGGACAGGCGCAGAAGACACAAGGAGGAGGACGCTGATGCCATGTGTTGTTAGACTCAAAGGAATGGTCGCATTCGACGCCAATGAAGCGCTGACGCCATGCCGCGAGGGTCGCGGCATCGGGGCCATTCTGTTCGACCGCGAGCGGCTGCGGCAAGCCGACATCGGTCTGTTCTCGCCACAGCACTGGGCCGGCAAGGCCCGGCCGGTGGGTGAGGGCGGCCGTGGCAGCGCCTGGTTCGTGGATGCGCCGTTCGGCGCCAGCGTACTGCGGCACTACCTGCGCGGGGGGCTGGCGGCCCGGATCAGCCACGACCAGTACATCTGGCGGGGGGCGGACCGGACCCGCAGCTTTGCCGAATTCCGGCTGATGCGCGCGCTGCGCGAGAAGAAGCTGCCGGTGCCCAGGCCGATTGCCGCCTTCTACATGCGTGAAGGCCTGCGCTACCGCGCCGCGATCCTGATGGAACGGATCGAAGGGGTGCGCTCGCTGGCCGACCGCGCACTGGTGGCCGGGCGCGGGGCGCCGTGGGAGGAAACCGGGCGGATGATCGCGCGCTTCCACCGTGCCGGGCTGGACCATGCCGATCTCAATGCGCACAACATCCTGTTCGATGGCAACGGGCATGGCTGGCTGATCGACTTCGATCGCGGGGTGATCCGCATCCCGGCCACGGCCTGGCGCGAGCGCAATCTCAAGCGCCTGCTGCGCTCGCTGATCAAGCTGCGCGGTGAGCGCAGCGTGGAAGACGTGGAAAAAGACTATGCGCGCCTGCGCCGCGCCTATGACATGGCCTGGAACCGGGGCACCTGATGGACTGGTCGTTGCGTTTCCTCGGCGTCGGCAATGCGTCGGCGGTCGAGCTGGGTTCGCCCATGTCGGTGATCGAGCGCGATGGCCGGCCCTGGCTGACCATCGACTGCGGCGGCGAAGGCCTGACTGCCTTCAAGGCCCACTACGGGCATATGCCGCAGGCGCTGTTCGTCACCCATGTACACCTGGACCACGTGGCCGGTTTCGAGCGGCTGTTCGTGGATACCTTCTTCAGCGCGCAGCGGCGCGGCAAAGTGCGCCTGTACGTGCCGGCCACGGTGGTACCGCTGCTGCACAAGCGCATCGGCGATTACCCGAACGTACTGGCCGAGGGCGGCGCCAACTTCTGGGATGCCTTCCAGCTGATCGTGGTGGGCGATGCGTTCTGGCACGAGGGCGTGCGGCTGGAGGTGTTCCCCGTGCGCCACCACTGGCCGGAGACGGCCTATGGCCTGCGCCTGCAGGGCGCGCTGACCTGGAGCGGGGACACCCGGCCGATTCCGGAAATGCTGGCGCGCTATGCCAGTGACAACGAACTGATCGCCCACGACTGCGGGTTGCACGGCAATCCTTCGCATACCGGGGTGGATGACCTAGAGCGCGAGTACAGCGCCGAACTGCAGGCACGGATGATGCTGTACCACTACGCCAGCGTGGCCGATGGCCAGGCCCTGGCCGCGCGCGGGCACCGGGTGGCACAGCCGGGCCAGTGCGTTGTGCTGGCCGCACCCACGGCGCCGCACGTGCTGGCGCAGGATCCGCCGTGAGCAGCGCTGGCGCCGCCGCTACACCGGCGCTGGCCGCCGAACTGGAGGGGCTGGAACGCGCACTGCATTGCCCGCAGGTGCGCGCAGACCATGAGCGTCTGGCGGCGTTGCTGGATGAGGATTTCAGCGAGATCGGCAGCTCCGGCCAGTGCTACGGCCGTGAGGCCGCGCTGGAAGAGATCCCGCTGGAGCGTGCGCAGGTGGTGATCGAGTCGGACCGGTACGCCGTGTGGATGCTGGCAGAGGGCTTGGCCCAGGTGCGTTACCGCAGTCGCTATCACGTCGATGACCAACCACAGCGCTGGGTGCTGCGCAGCTCGCTGTGGCGTCAGCATTCAACGGGCTGGCGGGTGGCATTCCATCAGGGTACGCCTGAGGCGCGGTAGCGCCAGGGCATGCCCGGCGAAGGGCGCCAACCAAGGTTGGCATCTACCGGAGCGGGGTTTCGCCGAAAAGGCGGTGGCCCCGCCGGCTGACCTCGGCGCCCGCGTCGATCGATACCGTTGCTGCCTTCCGGCCCTGGCGGAGTTTTCGACCTAGCGTCGCGAGGGGCCGACGGGGCCACCATAGAGACATTGGCCGCCCGGAGGCGGCCGATTCACGGATCAGGGAAAGCAGCGCGTTGTGCGCCGGAGACCACAGCCGGACTGCACATCGGCTTACCGATGGCAGAGGCGCATTCTAGCGCAGGCAGGTGCGTTGATGCCAGCTTCATGCACTGAATCCGATGTAACCCTGTGCCCCCAGCATCGGCCGGTGGCTGCCGCCGTTGCTAGAATCCGGTCCCAGGAGGAACGACCTCCCCCACATCGGGATGCAATGACCAGGACGGCCTGGCCCTACCAAAGGAGGGCTGTCATGGCCTGGATCTATCTGTTGTTTGCCGGCCTGCTGGAAATCGTCTGGGCCGTGTCGATGAAGCAGTCTGAAGGCTTCACCAGACTCACCCCCACCGTCATCACCATCGTCGGCATGATCGCCAGCTTCTGGCTGCTGGCCGTCGCCATGCGCAGCCTGCCGCTGGGCACCGCCTATACGATCTGGACCGGTATCGGCGCGGTCGGTGCTTTCGTGGTCGGCATCGTGTTCCTGGGCGAGCAGGTCAGCCCGATGCGGATTGGCGCGGCGGTACTGATCGTCGCCGGCCTGGTGCTGATGAAACTCTCCAGCAGCTGAGGCCGGTTACGAATGCGGCGGGAATATGGATATTCCCGTTCTGCAGAAACAAGAGAATATGCATTTTCGGCAAAGTCGTGACGACTGCCGTGATTATTTGACGGCCATCATGAAAATAAAGTTCCGGATTCACGTGGTGCTGGCGTTGACGGCCGCACAGTGCGCCCATTCGTCAAGCGAAACCGGGGAGTTTTCGCGCTGACGGACAGGCAGGCGCGCGCAGTTCCTGCAGCGCTTGCACGTGAAAGTGTGACTGTTTTTCAAGGTTGATACCGCAGGTCTTGTTCCCGGGTGGAGCAGGGCAGGACGACATCACCTCCAAAAAATATGCCTGCTGTGCCACCGGTCATTTCATGGAGATTTACCGATGAACCGCATTTACCGTCTGGTTTTCAACCGTGCCCTGGGTGTGATGCAGGTGGCCTCGGAAATCACCCGGAATCCGACGGGAGGCGGTATCACGGCAACACGGCGCGGGATGAAACTACAGCGATTGGCAGTGGCATTGGCGGCCACACTGGCCAGCGGTTCGGCGTTTGCAGCCTGCACCACGGCCGGTGCGGTGATTACCTGCGATGGCACGACGAACCAGAACAATTTTTCCAGTACCGCCAATGGCGTGACCCTGAACATCGCCACCGGCGCGGTGCTGAGCGTGCTGCCCATCGTCGGCGGCAACGCAGTGGCGCTGACCGGCAACGGTATCACTGTGAACAACGCAGGCTCGATTGATCCCACTCTCAACGGAGGTATCAGTCTGGCTGCCTCTGGCATGGTGCTGGGCAACAACACTGCCGGTGGCAACACGATCAACGTCACCAACCAGGCGGGCGGCAGCATCAAGGGCCTGGTCAACATCGGCTCGATCCTGGGGCTGGGCGGGCAGGCGCTGATCGCCGAGAACGCTGCTGGCGGGGTAACCAACATCACCAACAACGGCACCGTGGGCATGTCCATTCTCGGAGCGGGCCTGCTGACCACCGCCGATGCTGCGGCGATCGTCACCTACGGCGGTGCCCAGGCGAACCTCGTCAATACCAGCACCATCACCGGGCGCATCGGGTTGGGTAGCTCGGCTGCTGGCAACACCGTGATCAATGCCGGCACCATCACTGGCAGCGTGCATCTGGGCAACTCCACCACGACCGGCAACAGCTTCACTGCAGTGTCCGGCTCCAGCGTGGCGCTGGGGCCGCTGGCGACCGGTATCGCAGGCGTGTTCGGCGCTGCAGGCGTGAACCTCGCAGCGGCGGGCATCGTCGATGGCGGTACCGGTACCGGCGACCGCCTGCTGCTGCAGAACAGCGCAACCGGCCCGGGCAGTGGCACCGGCGGTGCGGTGACCACGGTGAACTGGTCCGGCTACACCGGATTCGAGAACCTGACCGTCAACAGCGGCACCTGGAACCTTGTCGGTGCCTGGGCTGGCACCAGCGCCACGCTCAATGACGGCCTGGTCACCTTCAACAATGGCGGGTCCTTCGGCAGCGGCCTGTTGGACGTCAACGGCGGCGCCATTGCGGCCTCTACCGCCGGTCTCTCGCTTGCCAATGCGTTCGCGCTGAACGGGAGTGGACGGCTGACCTTGGCCGGCACCAACGCGTTTACCCTGGGGGGCGTACTCAGTGGCACCGGTGGGCTGACGGTCAGCAACAGCAGCATTGTCACGCTGGGAGGGGCCAACCTGTTCAGCGGTGGCGTCAACCTCAACACAGGTGGCCTGCTGCTGGGCAACGCTGGCGCGCTTGGCAGCGGCAACCTCACCGTGGGTGGGGCGGCGACGCTGGATACCACGGCCGGTTTCACTCTCGGAAACAATGTCGTGGTCAATGGTGGCGGGACGCTGAATCTGCTCGGCAGCCAGGCGCTGACCCTGGGCGGCTCGATTTCCGGCGCTGGCAACCTGATCAAGGGGGGCGCGGGAACGTTGACCTTGAACGGTGCCAATTCGCTGTCCGGCAACTTCTCCATTACCGGCGGCTCGCTGGCGCTGGGGGCGGGTGGCAGCCTGTCACCGACGGGCGCGATCTCGCTGAGCACCGGTACGACGCTGGATCTGTCCGCCGCTGGCAACCAGACCATCGGCTCGCTGGCCGGTGCAGGTGGCACGGTCAACGTTGGCACCCATGCACTGACTCTGGGTGGCCTCGGCAATACGGCCTTCGCCGGCAACTTCACCGGCACCACCGGCAGCCTTGTCAAAGTCGGTGCAGGGGTGCAGACGTTGTCGGGCAGCAACAGCCTGGGTGGGGGCGTTGCCCTCAATGGCGGCGGCCTGCTGCTCGGCAACAGCGGTGCATTGGGAACGGGTGTGCTGAGCGTGGGCGGCGAGGTCACGCTGGATGGCACTACTGCGGCGCTCAGCCTGGCCAACGACATCGCGCTCGGCGCTGGCGGCTCGCTCGCGCTGCAGGGCGGCCAGCCCGTGGTGTTGAACGGGGTGATCTCCGGCGTCGGCAACATTGGCAAGAACGGCGCATCGCTGCTCACCTTGAACGGCGCCAACACGTTCAGTGGTGGCCTGGTCGTCAACGGTGGCGGCCTGCTGTTGGGCAACAGCAGTGCGCTCGGTACCGGCCTGCTGGACATCAACAACGCCGCGACGCTGGATACCTCCGCAGCCCTGACCCTGGGCAATGACGTGATCATCGGCGCGGCAGGTTCGTTGAACGTGCTGGGTGGCAACGCGCTGACACTGGGCGGGGCGATTTCCGGTGGTGGCGGCCTGATAAAGAGCGGGGCTTCGACACTGACGCTCAACGGCGCCAATACCTTCACTGGCGGTTTGAACGTTGCTGCCGGTACGGTGGCGCTGGGCAGTGGTGGCAGCCTCGCCGCGACCGGCGCGGTCAGCCTGTCGGGGGCTGGGGCGGCGCTGGACCTTTCCCTGGGTGGCAACCAGACCATCGGTGCACTGTCCGGCGTTGCAGGTTCCACCATGGCATTGGGCGGCAATACGCTCACCTTTGGCAGTGCGACCGACCAGACCTTCGCTGGAGTGATCAGTGGCGTCGGCGGAGGCTTGGTAAAGAACGGAAGTGGCGTACAGACGTTGACCGGCGCAAACACCTTCACCGGCGGCGTCGCGCTCAATGCTGGCGGTCTGCTGCTGGGCAACAGCGGTGCACTGGGCACCGGCGCGCTCAGCGTCAACGGTGCCGCGACGTTGGACGGCAGCACTGCGCTGACCCTGGGCAACGCGGTCAACCTCGGTGCGGCACTGACCTTGGGCGGCAGCAACAACATCACGTTGAACGGCGACATTTCCGGCGTCGGCAGCCTGACCAAGAACGGCGCCTCGCTGTTGACCTTGAACGGTACCAATGGTTTCAGCGGTGGCCTCAACCTCAATGCCGGCAGCGTGCTGCTGGGCAGCAGTACGGCGGCGGGCACCGGCGCGCTGAACATCGGCGGCAACGTGTCGCTGGACGCGGCGGTTGCGCTGAACCTGGGCAACAACGTGGCCCTGGGTACCGGTGCGATTCTTACGCTCCCCGGCAGCCAGAACATCACGCTGGGCGGCGTGGTGTCCGGCAACGGTGGCCTGGCGAAGAACGGCGCCACGGTGTTGACGCTCAACGGTGCCAATACCTTCGGGGGCGGCCTGAACCTGGCGGGCGGCGGCCTGTTGCTGGGCAACAGTGGAGCCCTGGGAACCGGCGCGCTGAACGTAGCTGCGAATGCCAGCCTGGACAACAGCATTGCGCTTGGGCTGACCAATGTGGTCAACCTTGGCGCAGGCTCGGCACTGACGCTGATCGGCAGCAACGCACTCACGCTCGATGGTGTGATTTCCGGCACCGGCAGTCTGGTCAAGAACGGCGCCGGTACGTTGACCCTCGGCAACGCCAACGGCTTCAGTGGCGGCCTGACGTTGAACGGCGGCAACCTGCAGTTGGGCAACGCAGGCGCGCTGGGAACGGGCGCGCTCAACGTCGGCGGCAATGCAACGCTGGATACTGCCGCTGCCTACACCGTGGGCAACGCGATCAACCTGGCTTCGGGCACGACGCTCGCCCTGCAGGGCAGCAATGCGCTGACGCTCGGCGGTGTGGTGTCCGGCAATGGCGCACTGGTCAAGAACGGTGCGGCCACGCTGACCCTGACCAACGCGAATACCTACGTCGGCAGCACCACGATCAATGCCGGAACCCTGGCGCTTGGCGCAGGCGGCAGCCTGGCTGTAGGGGGTGACGTCACCCTCGGCGGCGCCGGCGCGGGCTTTGACCTATCGGCGGCAACCGGCAACCAGACCATCGGCACGCTGGATGGCGTGGCCGGTTCGACGGTCATGCTGGGAGGGAACTCGCTGACCTTCGGTACGGCAGCCGATGCGGTGTTCGATGGCGTGATCAGTGGAGGCGGCGGGCTGGTCAAGGTGGGGGCAGGCGTGCAGACGTTGTCGGCTGCCAACACCTTCGGCGGCGGCGTCAGCCTCAATGCCGGTGGCCTGCTGCTCGGCAATGACGGGGCGCTGGGCAGTGGTGCGCTGACCGTGGGTGGCGCGGCGACCCTCGACACCAGCCTGGCGGCAACACTGGTCAACAACATCGCCCTCAACGCCGGCCTGACCGTGCTCGGAAGCAATGCGCTGACGCTCAACGGGGTGATCTCCGGCACAGGCAGCCTGATCAAGAATGGTGCTGCCACGCTTACCTTGAACGGCGTGAATACCTATACCGGCGGCACCAACGTCAATGCCGGCACACTGGCCCTGGGAGCAGGTGCAAGCCTGGCCGCCAGCGGCACTGTCAACCTGGCCAGCGGCGCTACGCTGGATCTCTCGGCAGGCAACGGTGCGCAGACCTTCGGTACCCTGACCGGCAGTGGCACGGTCAACCTGGGCGCGAACTCGATCACCGTCGGCGGGCCGACCAACGGTGTCTTCAGCGGCTCCATCGCCGGCACCGGCGGCCTGATCAAGGAGGGGACCGGTACTGAAACGCTGACCGGGACCAACACCTTCACCGGTGGCACTCTGATCAATGCGGGAACGCTGGCGATCGGTGCCGGTGGCAGCCTGGCGGCAACCGGTGCAGTCACGCTTTCCGCGCCGGGCACCGGCTTCGACATCTCCGCTGCTGGCAACCAGACCATCGGCGCGCTCAACGGCGTCGCCGGCAGCACCGTGGCGCTGGGCGGAAACACGCTGACCTTCGGCGGTGTTGGCAACGGTACCTTCGATGGCGTGATTGGTGGGACCGGCGGGCTGGTCAAGAACGGCACGGGCATCCAGACGTTGGGCGGCGCCAACGTGTTCGGTGGCGGGGTGGCACTCAACGGTGGCGGCCTGGTGGTGGGCAACAATGCCGCGCTGGGTACCGGCGCGTTGACCGTGGGCGCCAACGCATCGCTGGACAGCAGCATCGCTGCGAACCTCGGCAACGACATCGACCTGCTGGCCGGTGCCACGCTCAACCTGCTTGGCAGCAATGCATTGACGCTCGGCGGGGCGGTCACCGGCGATGGTGGCCTGATCAAGAATGGCGCGGCGACGGTCACCCTGACCGGCAGCAACACCTTCACCGGCGGCACGGTCATCAACAGCGGCACGCTGGCGATCGGGGCGGGCGGCAGCCTGTCGCCGACCGGCGCGATGAACCTGGCCGGTACCGGCACCTTCGACATCTCCGCTGGCGGCAACCAGAGCATCGGTTCGCTGGCGGGTGTGGCCGGCAGCACGGTGTCGTTGGGGGGCAACAGCCTGACGCTGGGAGGTACCACCGACGCGACCTTCAACGGTGCCCTGACCGGCAGCGGTGGGCTGGTAAAGAACGGCTCCGGCGTGCAGACCCTCAACGGTGCCAGCACGTTCGGGGGCGGCGTCACCCTCAATGCTGGCGGCCTGGTGGTGGGCAACAACGCTGCGCTGGGAACCGGCGCGCTGACGGTGGGGGGCGCTTCCACGCTTGATTCCAGCAGTGCGGTGACCTTGGCCAACAACATGGTGCTCAACGCGGGCCTGACCGTGCTCGGCAGCAACAATCTCACCCTCAACGGCAATCTGTCGGGGGCCGGCAGCTTGACCAAGGACGGCGTTGCTACCCTCACGCTCAACGGCACCAACACCTATACCGGCGGCACCTACATCAACGCGGGCACGCTCGCGCTCGGTGCCGGTGCCAGCCTGGCCGCCAGCGGCATCGTCAATCTGGCCACGGGCGCCACCTTCGATCTTTCGGCCGGCAGCGGCACGCAGGTATTCGGCACGCTGATCGGCAATGGCACGGTCAACCTCGGCGCGAACACGTTGACCATCGGCGATGCCACCAATGGTGTATTCAGTGGTTCGATCGGCGGCACCGGTGGACTGATCAAGGAGGGCACCGGTACCGAGACATTGACCGGCACCAACACCTTCACGGGCGGCACCACCATCAACGCCGGCACGCTGGCGATCGGCGCCGGTGGCAGCCTGGCCGCAACCGGCGCAGTGAACCTGGCCAACGCCGGTACCGGTTTTGACATCTCCAGCGGTGGCAACCAGGCCATCGGTACATTGTCCGGCGTCGCCGGCAGCACGATCAGCCTTGGCGGCAACACACTGACCACCAACGCAGCGGGCAACAGCACCTTTGCCGGCGACATCAGCGGCAGCGGTGGCCTGGTCAAGAACGGTGCGGGCGTGCTCGGCCTCACCGGCAACAACACCTTCGGTGGCGGAGTGGCGCTCAACGCCGGTGGCCTGTCGCTGGGCGGCAGTGGTGCCCTGGGCACCGGCACGCTGACCGTAGGCGGTGACGCCACGCTGGACGGCAGTGTGCCGCTGACCCTGGGCAACAACGTGCAGCTGGCAAGCGGCACGTTGACCTTGCTGGGGGGCACGCCGCTGACGCTGGACGGCGATATCGCCGGCAATGGCAGCCTGCTCAAGGATGGTGCGGCGACGGTGACCCTGGGCGGTGCCAGCAGCTACACCGGCACCACGACGATCAACAGCGGCACCCTGGCGGTCGCCGCCGGTGGCAGCCTGTCCTCGGCCAGCACAGTGAACCTGGCCGGCGCCGGAACGCTGGACATCAGTGCGGCCGGCAACCAGGCCATTGGTGGTCTGGCCGGTGTTGCCAGCGGCAACGTGGTGCTCGGCGGTTCCACCCTGACCACCGGCGGCAGCAATGCCAGCACCACCTTCGGCGGCACCATCGGTGGCAGCGGTGGCCTGGTGCAGACCGGCACCGGCACGTTGACCCTGACCGGCAACAACACCTACACCGGTGGAACCACCATCAACGGTGGCAGCACCTTGCAGATCGGCAATGGCGGCGCGACCGGTGCGATCGTCGGCGACGTGACCAACAACGGCGCACTGGTGGTCAACCTGTCGGGCAACACGACACTCGGTGGCACCGTCAGCGGCAGCGGTGGCCTGACCCAGGCCGGCAGCGGCACGCTGACGCTGACCGGCAACAACACCTACACCGGCGGCACCACCATCAATACCGGTGGCACCCTGCAGGTGGGCAATGGTGGTGCAACGGGGTCGATCATCGGCGACGTCGGCAACAACGGCAGCCTGGTGTTCAACGTGGGTGGCAACACCACGCTCGCGGGCGTGGTCAGCGGCAGCGGCGGTCTGACCCAGGCCGGTGCCGGTACGCTGACCCTGACCGGCAACAACACCTACACCGGCGGTACCACCATCAACACCGGCGGTACGCTGCAGGTCGGCGATGGCGGGGCCAGCGGTGCGATCACCGGCAACGTCAGCAACAACGGCAGCCTGGTGTTCAACGTCGGCGGCAATACCACGCTTGGTGGCGTGGTCAGTGGCAGCGGCGGGTTGACCCAGGCCGGCAGCGGCACGCTGGTCCTTACCGGCAACAACACCTATACCGGTGGCACCACGATCAATGCCGGCGGTACCGTGCAGATCGGCAACGGCGGCGCCAGCGGCGCGGTCACCGGCAACATCACCAACAACGGTGGCCTGGTGGTCAACACCGGCGGCACCACCACGCTGGGTGGCAGCATCAGTGGCGCGGGCAGCATCGTGCAGGCCGGCCCTGGCCTGCTCAACCTGGGCGGCAACAGTGGCGGATTCACCGGTACCGGTCAGGTCACCGGTGGTGGCCTGAATGTCACCGGCACCGTCGGTGGCCAATGGACCATCGGCAGCGGCACCACGTTGTCGGGTACCGGCACCATCGGCGGCAGCGCTGGCGGCGTCACCGTGAGCAGCGGCGGTGTGGTATCGCCGGGCAACGGCCCGGGCAATGGCAGCAGTGGCGGCAACGGTACGGGCGCGATCACCGTGGGCGGCAACCTGACCCTGGCACCGGGCAGCACGCTGTCGGTCGACCTGGGCGCTACCGGCAGTGACGTGGTGCAGGTGGGCGGCAGCGCGAACATCGGTGGTGCATCGGTGGTGGTCAACGCCATCGACCCGAACACCAGCTACCAGCAGGGCCAGCAGTACACGATCATCAACGCAGGCGGCGGCGTCAGCGGGCAGTTCGTGCCTCCCACCACCACCTCGGCGTTCCTCTCACTGAGCCCGGTCTACACAGCGAATGCCGCGCAGCTGAAGATCGATGTGAAGCAGACAGCGGCCTTCGTCACGGCTGCGCAGACCCGCAACCAGCTGGGCGTGGCATCGGCGCTGGACAGCCTGCCGCAGACCGGCGCGGCGCTGGGCCTGTACAACACGCTGCTGGCCTACGACACCGCCACCGCGCGCAACGCGTTCAACCAGCTCTCCGGTGAAGTGCATGCAGCCAGCCGTGCAGTGCTGCTGTACGACAACTACCTGGAAGAGGGCATCCGCCAGCGTCTTGGCAGCGAGTTGCCGACGGTGCGTGGCGAGCGTGCTTCGGCATGGCTGGCGGGTAGCGGCAAGGTGTTCAAGCAGGACGGCGATGGCAACGGTGACCAGATCCGTGCCAACCGCAATGCACTGATGGCCGGCGTCGATTGGAAGCTCGGCGAGCATGTGGTGCTGGGTGCGGCGGCGGGCAGCGAGCGGCTGGATACGCGGCTGTACGATCGCCAGTCGCGTGCACGCCTGCGTGGCAACACCTATGGACTGTATGCGCAGGGCGAGTGGAGCAACGGATTTGCGGTCGGTGGCAGTGTGTCGCGCGGCGATTACCGCACGCGCACCACGCGTGAAGTGCCGCTGCTGGCACAGACGCTGCACAGCCGCCAGGATTCGGATGTCACCATCGCCCAGATCGAAGGCAGCTGGACCTGGACCCATGGCAGGACGCAACTGCAACCGTATGTGCAGTTCACCAAACACTGGGTGGACAGCGATCGCGCGGTGGAGCAGGGCGGCAGCGCGGCGCTGGTGCTGGAGGGCGGCAAGGACACGCTCAATGTCAGCACCGTCGGCGTACGCGGCCGCTGGGATGTGGGCAGCGGCGAGCGCTATCCGGCACAGCTGACGGTCGGGCTGGGCTGGCAGCATGCGTCCGGTGACACCGACGTGGCCAGCCGGCAGAGCTTCGCCGTCGGTGGCACTGCGTTCGATGCCTACAGTGCCGTGATGGCGCGCAACGCACTGGTCAGCCAGGCCGGTGTGGCCGTCGGCCTGGGACGCAGCAGCCAGCTGTCGCTGTTCGTGCAGGGCCAGCATGGCGACGGTCGCAACGATATCGGTGGCCAGTTGAACCTGCGCGTCGGGTTCTGAGCCAGCGCGTGTCTTCGACGGATCCACGCCATGCGTGGATCCGTCGAGAGCCGGGTTACAGCACCCGCTGCATCTCCACGGCGTCGATTCCGGCGCCGTGGCCATCGGCTACCACGCGTACCACCTGGAAGCCGAGGCCGGCATGGAAGCCCTGCGTGTGCTGGCTGGTGCTGAGCGTGATGCGCAGGACCGATGGGTCTGCTTCAGCCTGATGCAAGCGGGCCACTGCCAGCGCGCGTCCCAGCCCCTGTCTGTGGCGACTTCGTTCGACCATGCCCCAGCACAAGCTGGCGCTGCCATCGCCGCAGTGCCAGAGGCCGCCGCAGGCCACCACCTGGCCCTCGACCTCGATCACCTGGAAGGCGCGCTGCACGGCGTGTTCGTGCAGGAAGCGCTCGAAGTCACCCCGCTCTGCCGGTGCGAAGTAGGTGGGCACGTTGCTGTCGAAGATCGACGGGCAGGCGGTGATGTCGGTGCAGCGGTAGGGGCGGGGCGTCATGAATGACTGTCATCGTGGTGGCGGGCACATTGTGCGCGAGGTCCGGACCAGTGATGTCCGGATATGGCGAGCCCGGAAACCGGTCCGGACGCAGACTGCGGGTGCCCGTCATCAGGAGGTTCCATGTCCAACGTTCACCAGAACTTCGTTCAACTCCATCAACGCGCCGGTCTCTACGTGTTGCCCAACGTATGGGATGCCGGTGGCGCCCGCCTGGTCCAGCAGCTGGGAGCCGTCGCGGTGGGAACATCGAGTGCTGCCATGGCGTGGTCCTGTGGCTATGCCGATGGCGGTGCGCTGCCGGATACCGCGCTGCTGCAGCGGGTTTCAGAAATTGTTGGTGTGACCTCGCTGCCGGTCACGGTCGATATCGAGGACGGTTACAGCGATGTCCCCGATGCGGTCGCTGAGCGGGTGCTGCGCCTGGTGGAGGCGGGTGCGGCAGGGATCAACATCGAAGACGGTGCCGGCAGCCCTGCGGCGCTGGTGGACAAGATCACCGCCATCCGTTCGGCGCTGGGCGGACGACCGCTGTTCATCAATGCGCGCACCGATGTGTATCTGCGCGGCCTGGCTGAAGAGGATGAGGCGGTCAGGATGAGCATCGATCGGCTGCAGGCCTATGCACGTGCCGGTGCCGACGGCGGCTTCGTGCCCGGGCTTCGCGCGCTGGACGAGGCTGCTGCAGTTGCCAGCGGCGTGTCGCTGCCTCTCAACCTGATGTGGCTGCCAGGGATGGCGCCGTTCGCTGCGCTGTCGCAGGCCGGCGTGCGGCGGCTGAGCGCGGGCCCGGCCTTGTTCATGCATGCATGGGCGGCGATGGCTGCGGCGACCACGGATTTTCTCGGCGGAGTGATGGCGATGCCCGAGGGCGCACCGGGCTATGCGGCCTTGAACCAGCTGTTCAGCGACAGGTGAGGGCGCCAAGGCGGTGCGCGCCGACAGGCTCGACCACGGGCGGGTAGTCGATGCGACCGGGCCGAGGCATCCACGCATGGCGTGGATCTACTGCCGTAGCTGGAGGAACAAGCCCCTCTGTTGAGGGGCTGCCCCGACAGGGGCGGGGAGAGGCAGGCGAAGGGAGGGGCCCGAACGTTGCGCAGCAACGTTTGCGGCGAAGCGCGCGCAGCGCACTTCGCGTCCCCAGCCAGATAACTGAAAAAGGCCGCCCCTAAGGGCAGCCTTTTTCAGTTATCTGGCGGAGAGAGGGGGATTCGAACCCCCGAAGCGCGGTTTAGACGCTTACACACTTTCCAGGCGTGCTCCTTCAACCACTCGGACACCTCTCCGGATCCCTGCCATCGGCAAACGCCTCAGCAGGGGCGCAGATTCTAGCGGGCGCAGCGGCAGGACACAAGCACTGGTTTGCAGGGCGAGAGGGCTGGACAGGCGTGGCACAATGGAACATCCGATGGAAGACGGTGGCCTGATGTCCTATCTCGTCCTTGCCCGCAAGTGGCGTCCGAAGCGTTTTGCCGAGCTGGTGGGCCAGGAACACGTGGTCCGTGCGCTCAGCAATGCGCTCGACAGCGGCCGGGTCCACCATGCGTTCCTGTTCACCGGTACCCGCGGCGTGGGCAAGACCACGATCGCGCGCATCTTCGCCAAGTCGCTGAACTGCGAACAGGGCACCAGTGCCGATCCCTGCGGCCAGTGCGCGGCCTGCCTGGACATCGACGCCGGTCGCTACATCGACCTGCTGGAAATCGATGCCGCGTCCAACACCGGCGTGGACGATGTGCGCGAGGTGATCGAAAACGCCCAGTACATGCCCTCGCGTGGCAAGTACAAGGTGTACCTGATCGACGAAGTGCACATGCTGTCCAAGGCCGCGTTCAATGCGCTGCTGAAGACCCTGGAAGAACCGCCGGAACATGTGAAGTTCCTGCTGGCCACCACCGACCCGCAGAAGCTGCCGGTCACCGTGCTCAGCCGCTGCCTGCAGTTCAACCTCAAACGCCTGGATGAAGACCAGATCCAGGGGCAGATGACCCGCATCCTCACCGCCGAGGAGATCGAGTCGGACCCGTCCGCCATCGTGCAGCTGGCCAAGGCCGCCGACGGCAGCCTGCGTGATGGCCTGTCGCTGCTCGACCAGGCCATTGCCTATGCCGGCGGTGCGCTGCGCGAGGACGTGGTGCGCACCATGCTGGGCACGGTCGACCGCACCCAGGTGGCGGCCATGCTCGATGCCCTGGCCGATGGCGATGGCCCGCGCCTGCTGCAGGTGGTGGCGGCGCTGGCCGAGTTCTCGCCGGACTGGAGCGGGGTGCTTGATGCGCTGGCCGAGGGCCTGCATCGCATCCAGGTGCAGCAACTGGTGCCGGGCGCGCCCGCCGCTGCCGAGGGACTGGATGCCAGCGCGTTTGCTGAACGCCTGCGCCCGGAAGTGGTCCAGCTCTGGTATCAGATGGCGCTGAATGGCCGTCGCGATCTGCCGTTGGCGCCCAGCCCGCGCGCCGGCTTTGAAATGGCCGTGCTGCGCATGCTGGCGTTCCGCCCTGCGGCTGCCGTGCCGTCGGTGCCGCGTGCGCCGGAATCCACCGGTGGCCGCGCGCCGACCGGTATGGGTCAGGCCGGGGGCGGCCTTGCTGGCAGCCACGAAGGAGCTGCACCGGCCGCTGCTGCGGCGCCACAAGCCGCAGCGATCACCCAGGCAATTGCGGCCCCCGTGTTGGCGGAGGCAGCCGCGCAGACGCCGAACCCGGCACCACAGCGCGAACCTGAGCCGACCCCGGAACCGGATCCGACGCCTGAACCTGAACCGGTTCCGATCGAGGAGCCCGGCTCGCCGCCGCCGATGAAGGCGCAGTCGGCGTCCGAGGCCGCTACCGGCAAGGCGTCCGTCGACGCTGACGACCTGCCGCCGTGGGCGACCGATGAGGCGGGCGCGCGCGATGAAGCGCTGGCGGCGGAGATGGCAACCCCCGACGCGGCCATGGTCGCGCCGTGGCACGAGCCGCCGGCGTCGGCTTCGCGGCCGAGTGCAGAGGCGGTTGCCGCGCCGGAGCGTCCGTTCCGTGCCGAAGGTATCGACATCGCCCCGGCACCGGTTGCGGCGAGGGAAAAAGCCTCGCCGGCAGGCAGCGTCAGCGAGCTGGCCTGTGCCGAGGACTGGCTGGATCTGGTCGCCAACAGTGGCCTGAGCGGTCCGTCGCGACAGCTTGCGGCCAACGCGGCCTTCATCAGTTGCCAGCATGGGGTCTTGAAACTGGGCCTTTCGCCCGGATTTGAATACCTGCGCTCCGAGCGCGCGCTGGCAGCGTTGGGCGAGGTGCTGGAAAAGTCCCTTGGCCACGCGCTGAAGATCGTGGTCGAAACCGTGGAAACCGAGCAGGTCCCGGCCGAGACCCTGCACCAGCGCGCCGACCGCCAGCGTGGCGAGCGGCAGCAGGCTGCCGAGGCCATTTTCATGGACGACCCGGAAGTCCAGCTGCTGATCCAGCAGCACGGCGCCCGGGTTGTTTCCGATTCCATCCGTTCTTTTGACGAGTAAGACGACATGCGCGGCAATATCGCCCAACTGATGCAGCAGGCCCAGAAGATGCAGGAAAACCTGCAGAAGGCCCAGGAAGAAATCGCCAAGATCGAAGTTACCGGCAGCGCCGGTGGCGGCATGGTCAGCGTCACCCTGACCGGTGCCAAGGAGTGCCGCAAGGTACGCATCGATCCGTCGCTGGCCAGTGACCCGGAAATGCTGGAAGACCTGATCGCCGCCGCCTTCAACGATGCGTCCAACAAGATCGATGCCGAGTCGAAGTCGAAGATGGGTTCGGCCACCGCCGGCATGCAGCTGCCGCCGGGCATGAAGATGCCGTTCTGATGCCCTGCGTGGCACCCGCACTGCCGGGTGCCATGCACTGTGTAGCGTCGAGCGTGCTCGATTGCCCGCAATTTCCAGTCGAGCACGCTCGGCTCTACAGAACACGCCGCCGTGTCCGCACCCCTGCTTGAACAACTGATCGATGCACTGCGGGTGTTGCCTGGCGTAGGCCAGAAGACGGCGCAGCGCATGGCTTACCACCTGCTCGAACGCGAGCGCGAAGGTGGCAAACGCCTTGCCGAGACGCTGGCGCAGGCGGTTGAACGCATCGGTCACTGTGCGCAGTGCCGCGACTTCAGCGAAACCGAGCTGTGCCCGACCTGCGCCAATGGCAGCCGCGAGCGCAGCCAGCTGTGCGTGGTGGAATCGCCGGCTGACCGCCTGGCGATCGAGAACGCCACCGGCTATCGCGGTGTTTACTTCGTGCTGCAGGGGCGCCTGTCGCCGCTGGATGGCATCGGCCCGCGCGAGCTGGGTCTGGAGCAGCTGGAGCAGCGCCTGGCCGAGGCGGAAGTGCAGGAACTGATCATTGCCACCAGCGCCACCGTCGAAGGCGAAGCTACCGCGCACTATCTCGCGCAGCTGGCGCGTGCCCGCCAGGTGCGGCCGAGTCGACTGGCGCAGGGCCTGCCGCTCGGCGGTGAGCTGGAGTATGTCGATCGCGGCACGCTGTCTCACGCGTTCGGCACCCGCAGCGAAGTGCGCGATTGAGTCGATGCCGGGCATGCCCCGGCGTTACCGGCCTACAATGCGGGGACACCCCGCCGAGGCCGACCATGAGCAGCGAAACCCTCTTCAGCAAGATCATCCGTCGCGAGATCCCGGCCACCATCGTCTATGAAGACGACGACGTGCTGGCGTTCAAGGACATCGCACCGCAGGCGCCGGTGCACGTGCTGTTCATTCCGAAGAACGAGATCATTCCAACCCTGGATGACCTGCAGCCGTCGCAGGCGCACCTGATCGGCAAGTTGGCGCTGGCCGCCGCCGAGTACGCGCGTCGGGAAGGTTTCGCGCAGGACGGCTACCGCATCGTGATGAACTGCCGCGAAGATGCCGGGCAGACCGTGTTCCATATCCACATGCATCTGCTGGCTGGCGCGCCGCTGGGTCACTTCGGTACGCCAGGGCGTTGAGGCGGCCATCCACGCATGGCGTGGATCTACTGTTGTTGGTGCGCTGTCGATCCATGGCATGCGTGGATGAAAAAAGGCCGCCCGATGGGCGGCCTTGTGCATCATGCGTACCGGGCCTGGACTACCACCAGCCCCAGCCGCGGTAACCACCCCAGTACGGGCCATACGGGCCCGGGCCCCACGGCCCGTAGGGGTAGGGCACCACATCGACCTGGCGCTGCTCCGGCCACAGATAGATCACGTCGGCAGACAGCTTCGGCAGCCGGTAGTCGTAATCGCCGATACGTGTGTTGGCGTAGCCATCGATCTTGCCGATGAAGGTCACGTCGCGGCCGGCTTCGAACACGGCCGGATCGTAGAAGCCGGCGCGGCAGGCGATGAAGCGGCCGTCGCTGGCATCGGAAGAGGTGGTGTTCGGGCGGCCACTGCCGTTGAGCGGGCGCGAGATGATCTGGAAACAGGTCTCGCCCTGGCCAGGCTTGGTTTCGATGATCCGGCCACCCCAGCGCACCGGCGTGCCGACCTGCTGGGTGGCAACCGAGTCGCGCGGGGAAACCAGGCTGAACTGTCCCTGCAGCGGCTTGGGGGCCGTGGCGCAGGCCGACAGGGCCAGGGTGGCCACGGCGGTGAGGAGGAACTTGGTATTCATGGGGAGGCTCCGGAAGTCGGGCGATGCCTGCGCAGGTCCCGCAATAATGGGGCGAGCTCGGTACAAGTGCCAGCGTAGCGTGCATCAGCGAAACGCTGGCTGAGTGTGATCAGGGCCGGGTCGGGGCGCTGCGCGTGGACCCGGCGGGCCCAGTGCAGGGCCGGTTCGTGCGGTTCGCGGCCCAGCCCCAGCCGTACATAGCGCTGCCCCAACCGGTGCCAGGCGCGCAGCAGCGGGTCACCCTCGCGTTCGCCACGGGCCAGCAGCCATGCCATCCATGCCAGCGCCAGCAACGCGGCCATCACGAAGCCGGCCAGCAGCTGTCCAGGGCCGAGGTCGTCCAGCCCGAACGGTTGCAGCAGCTGCTGCTGGCGGCGCGCGTCGAACGACAGCACCAGCTCGTTCCAGCCCCTGCGCATCCAGTCGCCGACCTGGCCCAGTTGCAGCCAGCGGTGCTGCAGGCCGGTATCGGCCCCGGCCTGCAGGCGATCGTCGAGCGTGTCCAGGATGCGCTCGGGTGCGACTGCCGCTGTCGGATCGATGCGTACCCAGCCGCGTTGCGGCAGCCACACCTCAGCCCAGGCGTGGGCGTCCATCCGTCGAAGCACCCAGTAGTCGCCGATCGGGTTGCGCGTGCCGCCGGCGAACCCGGTGACCACCCGCGCCGGAATGCCGGCATTGCGCATCAGCACCACGAAGGCCGAGCTGAAATGCTGGCAGTAGCCGGCCTTGTAGTCGAACAGGAATGCATCGACCGGATCGCGCCCGGCGGCCGGTGTTTCCAGCGTGTACGAGAAGTCCGCGGTGATCCACGCCAGGGCGCGACGGACCACGGCGGCATCGTCGCTTCCCGCTTCCTGCCGCCACTGCCGGGCCAGGGTTGCCGTCCGTGGGTTGAAGCCTTCCGGCAACTGCAGCGCAGCGCGACGCTGGTACGGCGACAGCATGGCATCGAAGCGCTGCGGCGGAGCCGAGTGCAGGCGCCACCGGCTCAGTGCGGACAATGCGCGGTCGCTGCTCAGGCTCAGGGCTGCATCCAGCCGGCTGCCCTCTGGTGCGGCGGTGGGGAGATCCAGCGCGACAAGTTGGCGACGGTCGGTGGGTTCGTAATCGATCTGGTAGTCCCAGCCCTCCGTGCCGTGTTCGACGATCGCTGGCGGCAGGCCTTCGGTACGGCGGTCGCGTCGCCAGACATGCCCATCGAAGCGGGTCAGTACCGGACCGCGCCAGTAGCGCTGTGCCGGCGCTGGAACCGCGCCGAAGAACTGCGCGCGCAGGGCCGGGGTGTCGTCGGCCATCAGGTCCAGCCACTTGTCCGGCTCCATCGTGTCCGACAGCCCCGGTGTGCCGACGGCGCGCTCGGGAATGCCCCACAGCGGCGTGGCCAACCGCGGGAACAGCCAGAAGCAGGCCAGCGCCAACGGCAGGCCGATCAGCAGCAGGCGACCAACGCCACGCAGCTGCGTGGTCAGCGGCGGCGGCGCGCTGCGGCCTTCACCCTGCGCCAGCCGCTGCAGCGCAATCAGGGCGCTGACGCCGGCCAGCACGGCGAGCACGGTGGTCAGCGGCCCCTGGTCGAGCAGGAAGGCAGCAAATGGTGAGAACAAGGCAAAGCCAAGCAGGCTGCGTGCATCGCGCAGGCTGCGCAGCTCGCTGGATTTGATCGCCAGCATCGCCGCCAGCAGCGCGCATCCGGTATCGCGGCCGGGGCGCACCGCGCCCATCTGCCAGACGATGGCGGCAAGCATTCCCAGCACCAGCAGTACCCGCACCGGTATCGGCAGCATGCCGCGCTGTGACAGCGCCGCGGTGGCGAGCGCCGCCACGGCGATCAACGCGGCCAATGTGGTGGGCAGCTGCAGCAGCAGCGGCAACAAGGCCAGTGCGGCGCTGGCCAGCGTCCACGTGCGGGTATTGCGGTCCAGCAGCAGGGCAGGCTCAGTCATGGGGAAGCAGCGCCAGCGCACGCAGGCACAGATGGTGGTGGCCGGCGCCCTGGCCGGGGCCGATCGGCGGCTGCATCGGCAGCAGCAGCGTGTAGCGACGCCCTTCTCGCTCGGCGCTCTCCACCCAGCGAGCCAGGCGCGCGATGCGGGCCTCCTGGCCCAAGGGGGCCAGTGCGCGCCAGTCCAGCACGACCTCGATCCCTATCGGCTTTTCATACTCGCGTACCAGCAGCGTGTCGCGGCGTGCCGAATGTTTCCAGGCAATGCTGCGCGGTGGGTCCCCGGCGCGATATGGGCGCAGCTGGTGCAGTTCCTCGCCATTGGCGTGGGCGCGGGTGTGCAGAGGGTCGTTACCCTGCTGTGGCAACGGCGGCGCCTTCGCTTCGGCCTGCGGGTAGACCAGCAGGGGTTCTTCAGGCCACACCCATGACCATGCCCTGACCAGGCCAAGCGGCTGGGTGCTGGACAGGCGGATGCGGGGCAGTTCCAGCCAGCCACGGCGTTCGCTGGGTACTTCCAGCTCGGCTTCACCGCGGCCGTGGGCGGGCAGGTCGAGCCACGCTTGGCTGTTCCCCAGTTGCAGGTGCAGGCCGTGGCGTGCCCGTGGGTCGCGCAACGACAGGTCCATGCGCAGGCGCAGCGGTTGCCCGGCGGGTACCGGCTCGGCGGAGATCGCATCGATATGCACGCCCGACAGCTGCAGGTGTGCGGCGATGGTGCTGGCGATCGCCGCTGCGGCCAGCAGCAGCGCCAGCAACAGGGCCGGGTTGTTGTTGTAGTTCAGCGCGCCCAGCAGCATCGCCACCAGCAGGCAGGCCACAAACAGGCCGAAACGGGTGGGCAGCACATAGATGCGCCGGCGGTCCAGTCGCTGCGGCAGCGATTCCGGCGTACGTGGGCGTGCCAGCTGCAACAGTCGCCGGGCATGCGATGCCATCGTCAATCGACCGCGACGGTCTGCAGGATCGCCCGTGCCAGCGCCGGCCCCGTGCTGGATTCGGCTTCGCCCACCAGGCGGTGGCCTGCCACCGCCACGAACAGGGTCTGCACGTCTTCGGGCACGACGTGGCCACGGCCGAGCAGCAGCGCATGTGCCCTGGCGGCACGCAGCAGGGCCAGGCCGGCGCGCGGCGACAAGCCCACGCGTACGCCAGCGTGCTGGCGGCTGCGGGTCAGCAGGGCCTGCACGTAGTCCACCAGCGCATCGCTGACATGTACCTGGCCGACGGCTTCGCGCAGCGTGCGGACCTGGTTGTCGTCCAGCTGCGGCAGCGCGCGGGCGATCAGGTCGCGACGATCGCTGCCGCGCAGCAGTTCACGCTCGGCCTGCGCGCTGGGATAGCCCATCGCCAGCCGCAGCAGGAACCGATCCAGTTGCGAGTCGGGCAACGGGAAGGTGCCCGACAGATCCACCGGATTCTGCGTGGCGATCACGAAGAACGGATCGGGCAGGGCGTGTGTCTGACCGTCGAGGGTGACCTGCTGTTCGGCCATCGCTTCCAGCAGGGCGCTCTGCGTGCGCGGCGGCGCCCGGTTGATCTCGTCGGCCAGCAGCACGTGGGTGAACACCGGCCCGGGATGGAACTGGAACTGGCGGCTGCCGGCGTCGTACACCGATACGCCGAGCACGTCGGCAGGCAGCAGGTCGGAGGTGAACTGCACGCGCTGGAAGCTCAGCCCCAGGCTGCTGGCCAGTGCGTGGGCCAATGTGGTCTTGCCGAGACCAGGCAGGTCTTCGATCAGCAGATGGCCGCCAGAGAGGAGAGCCACGAAGGCCAACCGCACCTCGTGCGCCTTGCCCAGCACCAGTGCATTGACCTGGTCCTGCGCATTGCGCAGGGACTGGCGCAGTTGATCGGTTAGCATGCTGGGCATGGGGGACGAAGCTGTCATGGTCGTCTCAAGTTCGGTAACCGGTCGATTCTATCCATAGAGCAATGCAGGGCGAACAGCGCGCACGTACGATTTTTCTCTGGTTATGGACGCTCGTCACAGCGGCCAAGCTTGCCGTGGCCGCACGCCTGCCGTTGTTCGTCGATGAGGCGTTCTACTGGCAGGAAGGCCAGCATCTGGCTGCCGCCTACTCGGATCTGCCGGGACTGACGGCGTGGTTGACCCGGCTGGGTGTCGAGGTCGGAGGCCAGCATGTGCTGGCGCTGCGACTGCCGTTCCTGGCCATTGGCGCACTGCTGCCGCTGCTGGTATCGCGCATTGCGGCACGCTGGTTCGGCAATGTTGCCGGTTGGCAGGCCGGCAGCTTGACGTTGTTGATGCCCTTGTCGGCCACGCTGGGCCTGCTGGCCGTACCGGATGTGCCGATGGCACTGGCGGCGGTGCTGTGCCTGGACGCTGGCGCACGCCTGCTGCGCAACGTTGATGCCTCCTCGGCAGTGAAGCTGGCGCTGGGCCTGCTGATCGGTGCGCTCAGCCACTATCGCTTCATCGGCGTGATCGGGGTCGGCTTCATCGCTTTGCTGGCGCTGCCGCAGGGCCGGCGCATGCTGGCCGATCCGCGCGTATGGGTGGCCTTGGCCGTTGGCGTACTGGCATGGCTGCCGCTGTTGGCCTGGAATGCCGACAATCACGATGCCGGCCTGAAGTTCCAGGTGGTCGAGCGCCACCCGTGGGCATTCGAGTGGCGTGGCCTGTGGTTCCTGATCATCCAGCCGATGCTGGTGACACCCGTCCTGTGCATCGCGATGTGGAAAGTTGCGCTGGCCGGTACCCGCAACGGCGGCGGCGCGCGCGTGCAGTGGCGCTATTTCGGCCTGGTCGGTGGCGTATCGACGCTGGGCATCTTCGCCCTGGGCTTCTTCACCGATGTCGAACGCATCAGCTTCCATTGGCCGCTGCCGGGTTACCTGGCCCTGCTGGTGGCGGTGCCGGTGATCCTCAACGGCTGGCCACGCTGGTTGCGGCGTACCGGCTGGTGGCTGGCCGGGCTGGGCATGGTGCTGGCCTTCGGCTATTACCTGATGGCGTCCTCGTCATCGCTGCGCGAGCAGTTGGCAGGCGACAAGTACTACCCGCGCAACTTCGCCGGCTGGCAGCCGCTGGCTGCTGCGGTCCGCGAGGAACTGCAGCAGATGCCGGAAGGCAGCCGCGTGCTGGCCGGGAACTTCAAGGTGGGCGCCGAACTGGGCTTCCAGTTGGGTCGTGGTGACATCGACGTGCTGCCGCATCCGCTCAACGACAAACACGGCCGCACCGCGCAGTTGGCGCAATGGGGCCAGGTGCATGAGGGCGAGCGCGACGTGCCGATGCTGCTGGTGCTGTCGCCCAGCGATCAGCGTTTCCGCGATCTGCTCACCCGCTATCACGCCATCTGCGAACAGGTCGGGCCGCTGCCGCCACCGCGCGTGGTCAGCAGCGATCACGGATTCCAGCGCTTCCTGCTGTTCCGCCTGCCGGTGCAGCGCGCCCAGGGGCCATGCGTCGCACCTGCGCTGGCCTGGCTGGATACCCCCTCCAATGGAGACGTGGTGAACGGGACGCTGGCGATCAAGGGCTGGGCATTCAAGGAGGGCGTTGGCCTGTCGCGGGTTGAAGTGCTGGTGGATGGTCGTTCGATCGGCGACGCCACCTATGGACGGGTGTTCGATATCCGCCACGCCTGGCCGGACAGCACCGATCCGCACCACCCGGCTGTCGGCTTCGATGCAACACTCGATACCACGGCGCTGGCACCGGGAAAGCATTGGCTGGGCCTGCGCCTGCACGGTCGCGATGGCAGCGTGGAGCTGTGGCAGGAGCAGCCCTTCGTGGTTGAAACGCGCTGAGGCAGCGTGCCTCGTGCCGGGGTTATGGCACCGCGAATCCGGCCCGGCGCAGCAATCCGCACAGCGCGATCAGCGGCAACCCGATCAGCGCGGTCGGGTCGCGGTTGTCGATGGCCTCGAACAGGCTGATGCCCAGGCCTTCGCACTTGAAGCTGCCAGCGCAGTCCAGTGGCTGCTCGCTGGCCACGTAGCGGGCGATCTCTGCTGCCTGCAGCGCGCGGAAGCGCACCTGGGTCATATCCATTGCCGAAAAAGATTCTCCGTCACGGGTGAGACTGATGGCCGTGTGGAAGCGCACTGTCTGCCCGGACATCGCCGCCAGCTGCGCACAGGCGGCCTGCACCGTGCCCGGTTTGCCCAGCGCCTGCCCGTTCAGGTCGGCCACCTGGTCCGAGCCGATCACCCAGCTGCCGGGATGGCGGGCGGCCACGTCGGCCGCCTTGGCGCCGGCCAGGCGTGCCGCCAGCGCCAGCGGCGCCTCGTCGGTCTCCGGAGTCTCATCCACCTGCGGGCGTGCGCAGTCGAAGGGCAGGCCCAGCCGTTCCAGCAGATCGCGGCGGTAGCGGGAGGTGGAGGCCAGGACCAGGGCAGGCATGCGGGAATTCCGGGGCGGGGGCGCGGCAGTCTGGCCCGCCAACGCCAGCCACAGCAAGCCTTTCGTGGCAGTCATTTGACACAGGAGCGGCCGATCCTTAATATTCGGCGGCTTATGTCCGCGAACGTGCCCGAAACGCTGGATGCCTGGCGGATGGTCGTAGCGCGAAGGCGCTTCGACGGTCAGGTAGCCCTGGCTGAATTGACTCGCCTGCAGGGGCTTGTCGCCGATACCGAGGGTGAGTGTAATTACTCGCTCGAATTCGGTCGCGACGAGATCTTGCGGGTATCCTATGTGGAACTGACCATCGATACCGCGTTGCCGCTGACCTGTCAGCGCAGCATGCAGCGTTTCCTGTTGCCGGTGAAGATGACCCAGAGGCTTGGCCTGATCCGCGACGAGGACGAGGAATCGTCCTTGCCGGAGGAATACGAGGCGTTGCTGGTGCCGGAAGATGGCCAGCTGCGTCCGTTGGACCTGGTCGAAGACGAACTGGTGCTGGCGGTGCCTGTGGTACCGCTGTCGCCGGACGGCGAGGCAGTCGACAAGGACTGGGCGCCGACCGAAGAAGAAACTGAAAAGGCCAATCCGTTCGCGGCGTTGGCGGCATTGAAGAAACAATAGCAGCCGGTTGTCGTCGGCGGCTGCGGCGAAAGCGAAAAGTGTGCTGGGCGCTGGCGTCCTGTGCGACGAAACGACGAAGCAAAACGAACCGAGTTTGGAGCAATCCCATGGCTGTCCAGAAATCCCGTGTTACCCCGTCCCGTCGCGGCCAGCGTCGTTCGCATGACGCCCTGAGCGCCAAGCAGCTGTCGACCGACCCGACCACCGGCGAAGTGCATCTGCGTCACCACATCACTGCTGACGGTTTCTACCGCGGCAAGAAGGTCATCCAGACCAAGTCTTCGGCTGTCCAGGAAGACTGATGTGCCGGAAGGTCGCTGCCCGCTGGGCAGCGGCCTTCGCCTTCTTTCCCGGGCCCGCCGGTGAACGGCGGCTCGTGCAACAGGAAACATGATGAGCAAGCGGATCTACTCGAGGATCGCGGGCACCGGCAGCTATTTGCCGGAAAAAGTCCTGACCAACGCCGACCTGGAAAAAATGGTCGAGACCTCGGACGAGTGGATCCAGACGCGCACCGGTATCCGTGAACGGCACATCGCTGCCGAAGGCGAAACCACCAGCGATCTCGGCTACCAGGCCGCGCTGCGTGCGATCGAAGCCGCTGGTATCGACGCTTCGCAGCTCGACATGATCGTGGTCGGTACGACCACTCCTGATTTGATCTTTCCCTCCACCGCGTGCCTGATCCAGGCCAAGCTCGGTGTGAGCGGCTGCCCCGCTTTCGACGTCAACGCAGCCTGTTCGGGCTTCGTGTTCGCGCTCAGCGTGGCTGACAAATTCATCCGCTCCGGTGATGCCCGCCATGTGCTGGTGATCGGCGCGGAAACCCTGACCCGCATCGTCGACTGGGAAGACCGCACCACCTGCGTGCTGTTCGGTGATGGCGCGGGCGCTGTCGTGCTCAAGGCCGACGAAGAAACCGGCATCCTCAGCACCCACCTGCATTCGGATGGCAGCAAGAAAGAGCTGCTGTGGAATCCGGTCGGCGTTTCGGTCGGTTTCGGTGAAGGCACCAACGGTGGCGGCACCATCAACATGAAGGGCAACGACGTGTTCAAGTACGCCGTCAAGGCGCTGGACTCGGTCGTGGACGAAACCCTGGATGCCAACGGCCTGACCAAGTCCGACCTGGACTGGCTGATCCCGCACCAGGCCAACCTGCGCATCATCGAGGCCACCGCCAAGCGGCTGGAGATGTCGATGGACCAGGTCGTGGTCACCGTCGACAAGCACGGCAATACCTCGTCCGGCTCGGTGCCGCTGGCACTGGATGCTGCCGTTCGTTCCGGCAGGGTCGAGCGCGGCCAGCTGCTGCTGCTGGAAGCCTTCGGTGGTGGCTTCACGTGGGGTTCGGCCCTGCTGCGCTATTGATAGTGCCAGTTACGACATCGTGAACCGTCGTTACGGCCCCTCTGGGGCCGTAATGCGTTAAAGGAGACTGTCATGGTTGAGCCCATCGTCATCGAAGGGCAGCGCGCCTGGCTGAAGCAGTACGGCGAAGGAAGCCGAGCAGTGGCCCTGGGCCTGCTCAATTTTGTTGCCCGCCGGTTCCATCTCGATGCCCTGCGCCCGCCGCCGCACCGCGGTGGCGACGCCGCGCGCGAAACCGAGGCCCGCCGGCTGGCGGAACTGCAGGCGCAGGGGGTGAACGTGCCCGCGGTGATCGGCAGCGGCCATGCCGCGCTGGTGATCGGCGACAACGGCAGCTCGTTCAATACCTGCCTGCGCGAGGCCGATGATGCCGGTCGCGATCGCCTCGTGGCCGCGGCAATGCAGGCCATCGCCGAAGCACACGCGCGTGGCGCCTATTTCGGCCAGCCGCTGCCGCGCAACCTGACCTGGGATGGCCAGAACGTCGGTTTCATCGACTTCGAGGAAGACCCGCTGGAAGTCATGGACCTGGCCGAAGCGCAGGCGCGTGACTGGCTGATGTTCGGCTACGGCGTGGCCAAGTACTACGCGGACCGCCCCGAACGCCTGCAGGCGATGATGGCCGAGGCGATGAACGGGGTGCAGGCACCGGTGCGTGCGCATGTGCACGCCGTCAGTGGCCGTCTGCAGCGCCTGGCGCGGGTGTGCATGAAGCTGGGGCGGTCGGCGCGTGCGCTGGCCCACTCCATCTTCATCACCCACGGTGCCACCACGCTGGGCCTGCTGATGGTGGTCGGCCTGTGCATGGACTGGTTTGCCGACGGCGAGCTGGACATCCTGCAGCTGCTCTGCTGATCGCGGTCCGCCGGGCATGGCCCGGCGCTACCGGTAGCGCCGGGCTATGCCCGGCGGACCCCGTATCGCGGCACTGTCCATACGCCGTGCATACGCGCACGTACAGACGACACGGCATGTTCCCCCTTATCATGGCCCGCTTCGATTGCAACAAGCGGATGACCGCGTGACCGTATCCACCCTCGCTTTTGTCTTCCCCGGCCAGGGCTCGCAGTCTGTGGGCATGCTGGCCGAGCTGGCCGAACTGCACCCGCAGGTGCGTGAGGCCTTCACCGAGGCATCCGATGGTGCCGGCGTCGACCTGTGGGCGTTGTCCCAGGGCGGCCCGGAGGAAATGCTCAACCGTACCGAATACACCCAGCCGGCCCTGCTGGCCGCCAGCATCGGTGCGTGGCGCGCCTGGAACGCCGTGGGCGGTCCGCGTCCGTCGGTCCTGGCCGGCCATAGCCTGGGTGAGTACACCGCCCTGGTCGCCGCCGGCGCCCTCAGCCTGCACGACGGTGCGCACCTGGTGCGCCTGCGTGGCCAGCTGATGCAGGACGCCGCTCCGGCGGGTGTCGGCGCCATGGCCGCCGTGCTCGGTGCCGAAGACCAGCTGGTGCTGGACGTCTGCGCCGAAGCTGCCGGCAGCCAGGTGGTCGTTCCGGCCAACTTCAATTCGCCGGGCCAGATCGTGATCGGCGGCGACGCTGCCGCGGTCGACCGGGCGCTGGCGCTGCTGGCCGAGAAGGGCGTGCGCAAGGCGGTCAAGCTGGCCGTCAGCGTGCCCTCGCACACCCCGCTGATGCGCGAAGCCGCCAACCGCTTGGCCGAAGTGATGGCCGGCCTGTCCTGGCAGCTGCCGCAGCTGCCGGTGGTGCAGAACGTCGATGCCAAGGTGCACGACGGCGTGGACGCGATCCGCGCCGCGCTGGTGCAGCAGCTGTACCAGCCCGTGCAGTGGACCGGCTGCGTGCAGGCGCTGGCCGCCCGTGGCGTCACCCGGATTGCCGAGTGCGGCCCGGGCAAGGTGCTGACCGGTCTGGTCAAGCGCATCGACAAGGCCATCGACGGCCGTTCCCTGGCCACCCCGGGCGACTTCGAAACCGCCCGCGAGACGTGGTCGGCCTGATTGCCCCTGTTCCTGCCGACCGTGCCGGTAGCCGCTGCAAGCGGCACGGGTGCGGCGGCCGCCCCAGCCTGAGGAAAACATCATGAGCAAGCCCCTGCAGGGTGAAATCGCACTGGTTACCGGTGCCAGCCGTGGCATTGGTGCCGCCATCGCCGATCTGCTGGCCGCCCAGGGCGCCACCGTCATCGGTACCGCCACCACCGAGTCCGGCGCCACCGCGATCGGCGAGCGCCTGGCTGCCCACGGCGGTCACGGCCGCGCGCTGAACGTCACCGACGCCGCTGCGCTCGATGCCGTGCTTGACGGTATCGCCAAGGAATTCGGCCCGATCTCGATCCTGGTCAACAACGCCGGCATCACCCGCGACAACCTGCTGATGCGCATGAAGGAAGACGATTGGGCGTCGATCATCGACACCAACCTGACCAGCGTGTTCCGTACCAGCAAGGCCGTCATGCGCGGCATGATGAAGGCGCGCAAGGGCCGCATCATCAACATCGCCTCGGTGGTGGGCGTGACCGGCAACGCCGGCCAGGCCAACTATGCCGCCGCCAAGGCCGGCATCATCGGTTTCTCCAAGTCGCTGGCCAAGGAAATCGGCTCGCGCGGGGTCACCGTCAACGTGGTCGCGCCGGGCTTCATCGACACCGACATGACCAAGGCGCTGCCGGAAGAAGCGCGTACCGCGCTGATCGGCGACATCGCCCTCGAACGCCTGGGTTCGCCGGAGGACATCGCCCATGCGGTGGCGTTCCTGGCCAGCCCGGCTGCCGGCTACATCACCGGCGAAACTCTCCATGTGAACGGCGGCATGTACATGCCGTAAGCAAGGGGCGCAGGGATCGCGCCGCAAGTGGTTGATCTGCGAGGATTTTTGCTGCAATGCAAGGTCACGCCGGTTTCCACTACACTATCCCACGGCCATCGCCTTTGATGGCGACCACTTTTGAACCACTACTCCATCTGGAGCGATATCCCATGAGCACCATCGAAGAACGCGTCAAGAAAATCGTCATCGAACAGCTTGGCGTCAAGGAAGAAGAAGTCACCAACAGCGCATCGTTCGTCGATGACCTGGGCGCTGACTCGCTGGACACCGTCGAGCTGGTGATGGCGCTGGAAGAAGAATTCGAGTGCGAGATCCCGGACGAAGAAGCCGAGAAGATCAGCACCGTGCAGGCTGCGATCACCTACATCACGGCCCACGTCAAGGCCTGATGCAGGACGTCAGTGCGCGTGCGGGCGTTGCGTCCGGCGCGCACGACACCCCATGGGGCCGCTGTTTGCGGCCCCGTGTGTTTGCGCACCACACCGAAGTAAACCGCGTTACCCGCAAAGAACGTTCGGGTCAGGAGAATCAGCAATGAAGCGTCGCGTCGTCGTAACCGGCCTGGGTATGGTCTCGCCGTTGGGCAATGATCTGGCCAGCAGCTGGGAAGGCATCACCCACGGTCGTTCGGGCATCGGTCCGCTGACCAACGTTTCTGATGCCTACCTGGAACGGTTCACCACCAAGATCGCAGGTGAGGTCAAAGGCTTTGACATCACCGCCGACAACGAACTGTTCGGCAAGTACCGGGTCAGCGGCAAGGATGCCAAGAAGATGGACCCGTTCATCCATTACGGCCTCGGTGCCGCCTTCATGGCCCTGCATGATTCGGGCCTGGAGATCACCGACGCCAATGCCGACCGCATCGGCGCCATCGTTGGCGCTGGCATCGGCGGCCTGCTCGGCATCGAAGAGCAGACCATCGAATTCCACGAAGGGAAGAAGATCTCTCCCTTCTACGTGCCCAAGACCATCATCAACATGCTGCCGGGCCAGCTGAGCATCATCAGCGGCCTGAAGGGCCCGTCGTTCTCGGCGGTCTCGGCGTGCGCCACCTCCAACCATTCCATCGGCACCGCCATGCGCATGATCCAGTACGGCGATGCGGACGTGATGGTGGCCGGCGGTGCAGAGCGCGGCTCCTCGCCGACGGCGCTGGGCGGCTTCTGCGCGATGAAGGCGATGAGCACCCGCAACGATGCTCCGGAACAGGCCTCGCGCCCGTGGGACAAGGACCGTGACGGCTTCGTGCTGGGCGACGGCGCCGGCATCCTGATCCTGGAAGAGTACGAGCACGCCAAGGCGCGTGGTGCGAAGATCTACTGCGAGCTGGCCGGTTTCGGCGCCAGCTCCGACGCGTACCACATGACCGCGCCGAGCGAGAACGGCGAAGGCGCTGCGCGCTGCATGACCATGGCCATGAAGGACGCCGGTGTCACCCCGGAACAGGTCGGCTACCTCAACGCGCATGGCACCTCGACCCCGCTGGGCGACCTCGGCGAGACCATGGCGATGAAGACCGCCTTCGGCGACCACGCCTACAAGATGATGGTCAGCTCCACCAAGTCGATGACCGGCCACCTGCTCGGCGCTGCCGGCGGCGTGGAAGCGATCTTCTCGGTGCTGGCAATGCGCGACAACGTGATTCCGCCGACCATCAACCTGCAGCAGCCGGGCGAAGGCTGCGACCTGGACTACGTGCCCAACGAAGCACGCCAGGCCAAGGTCGACGTGGTGATGTCGAATGGTTTTGGTTTCGGCGGCACCAACGGCACGCTGATCTTCAAGCGCGTCTGATCGCACCGGTAGGGTCGAGCCATGCTCGGCTCGGCCAACCACGAGGCCGCCGCAAGGCGGCTTCCGTGTATCCGTCTCCCGAACTGGCTGCCATGACCCACGCCCCGCTGATCCACCCGCTGCCGCACCCGATCGACCTGCTGGCCCTGCAGCAGCGCGACCCGGCGCGTTTCCCGCTGCTGATGGAGTCCACCGCCTCGGGCACTGCGCAGGGCCGCTGGAGCCTGCTGCTGGCCGCGCAGGGCGATACGCTGCAGCTGGACGCCGATGGCCAGGTGCGCGACCAGCACGGCGCGGTGCAGCCTGGCAGCTTCCTGCAGGCGCTGGACCGCGCATGGCAGGCACGGCGGTTGCCGCACGACGGCGGCCACGCGCTGCCGTTCCGCGGTGGCTGGGCGCTGATGCTCGATTACGAGGTGGCCAGCCAGGTCGAACCGGTGCTGCCGGCGCGCGCGCGCGATGACGGCCGGCCGACCGCACTTGCCCTGCGCTGCCCGGCCGCCGTGCTGCACGACCACCAGGCCGACGCCAGCTTCCTCGTTGCCGAAGCGGGCGAGCAAGCGCTGCTGGACTCGCTGGTAGCGCTGGTAGCGGGTGAACTGCCGCCGGCCGGGCAGGGCTGGCAGCCGCCACAGTCGGTCAGCGAAGACGAGCCGCAGCGCTTCACCGAGGGTGTGCGCCGGGTGATCGACTACCTGCGCGCCGGCGACGTGTTCCAGGTGAACCTGTCGCGGCGCTGGAGCGCGCACTTTGCAGCACCGGTCAGCCCGCAGGCGCTGTACGCGCAGCTGCGGCGGGCCAATCCGGCGCCGTTTGCCGGCCTGTTCAGTGCGCACGGCCGGCATGTGGTCAGCTCGTCGCCGGAACGGCTGGTGTCGGTGCATGGCGGCCACGCACAGACCCGCCCGATCGCCGGCACCCGCCCGCGCTTCGAGGGCGACGACGATGCCGCGCGCATCCAGGAACTGGTCGGCCATCCCAAGGAGCGCGCCGAACACGTGATGCTGATCGACCTGGAGCGCAACGATCTGGGGCGCATCTGCCTGCCCGGCACGGTCGTGGTGGACGAGCTGATGACCGTGGAAAGCTACGCCCACGTGCACCACATCGTCAGCAACGTCAGCGGCCAACTGCGCGCGGACGTCACCCCGGGCGAGGTGATCGCCGCCACCTTCCCCGGCGGCACCATCACCGGCTGCCCGAAGGTGCGCTGCATGCAGATCATCAGCGAACTGGAGCAGGTGCCACGCGGCGCGTACACCGGTGCGTTCGGCTGGCTGAACCGCGATGGCGACCTGGACCTGAACATCCTGATCCGCACCGCCGAGGTGGACGGCAACGAGGTCAGCTTCCGCACCGGAGCCGGCATCGTGGTCGACTCGGACCCGGACAAGGAACTGGACGAAACCCGGGCCAAGGCCCGCGGCCTGCTGCGGGCGCTGGGGCAGCAGGGGTGATCGATTGCCGCCGCCGGGCATGGCTTGTGGGTGCCGACCGTTGGTCGGCACGGATGCCCCCATGGCCGTTCATCCACGCATGGCGTGGATCTACTGGAGATGGCGGGTGGGTGCCGACCGTTGGTCGGCACGGACGCGTGCCCCCGGTCATGACCCCGCCCCGCCGGGCACGGTATCCTGCACGACGGAATCGAGTTCAGAGGTAGTCCATGGCGGGAGCCAAGCGCGGGTGTCTGTTGGTGGTAACGCTGCTGCTGGTGCTGGCCGCCATCGTGGCCGGCGCGGGCGCGTGGTTCTTCTACAAGCAGAGCCAGTTCGCCGACGTGCCGTTGACCCCCAGTGCGGACAGCGTGGTCATCGCCAGCGGCGATGGCATGAACAGCGTGCTGCGCAAGCTGCGCGAGGCCGGCGTAGACGAGGGCCAGGACACCCAGTGGCAGCTGCTGGCGCGCCAGCTCGATGCCGCCGGCAAGCTGAAAGTGGGCGAGTACGCACTGAGCAAGGACCTGACCCCGCGCGAGCTGCTGCTGCGCATGCGCGCGGGCAAGGTGCTGCAGCACCGCGTCACCATCATCGAAGGCTGGAACATCCGCCAGCTGCGCGCCGCGCTCAAGCGTGCCGATCCGCTGCTGCACACCACCGATACCCTCGATGACGCAGCGCTGATGGACCGCCTCGGTTTCGCCGGCCAGCATCCGGAAGGCCGGTTCCTGCCGGAAACCTACGTCTACCAGCGCGGCGACAGCGACCTGGACGTGCTCAAGCGTGCCCACGGCGCGATGGAAAAAGCGCTGGACGAAGCCTGGGAAAGCCGCGCGCCGGATCTGCCGATCAACACGCCCTACGAGCTGCTGACGCTGGCGTCGATCATCGAAAAGGAAACCGCGCTGGCCAGCGAGCGACCGCAGATTGCCGGCGTGTTCATGCGCCGCCTGAAGATCGGCATGCGCCTGCAGACCGATCCGACCGTGATCTACGGCATCGGCGCGGCGTACGACGGCAACATCCGCCGCCGCGACCTGACCACCGATACGCCCTACAACACCTACACCCGCTCTGGCCTGACCCCGACCCCGATCGCCATGCCCAGCCGCGACGCGCTGATGGCCGCCGCACAGCCGGCACCGGGCGATGCGCTGTACTTCGTCGCGGTGGGCGATGGCAGTGGCGCACACGTGTTCTCGCCCAGCCTGGACAAACACAACGCCGCCGTAGCCCGCTACCTGCAGCAGCTGCGCCAGCAACGCACCCAGGAGACTCCGGCGCAATGAGTTCCGCGCTGTTTCGCCATCCCCGTTTCGTCAGCCTGGAAGGCGGCGAGGGCGCGGGCAAGACCACCGCCATCAACGCCATCCGCGAGTGCCTGCGGCGCCACGGCCATGAGGTCGTGTTGACCCGCGAGCCCGGTGGCACGCCGCTGGCCGAGCGCATCCGCGGCCTGGTGCTGAAGCCCGATGCCGAGATTGCTGCCGAGAGGCTCAGTGCCGAGGCTGAGCTGCTGCTGGTGTTCGCCGCACGCGCGCAGCATGTGCGCCAGGTGATCCAGCCGGCGCTGCAGCGCGGCGCCTACGTGCTCAGCGATCGTTTCACCGATTCCAGCTATGCCTACCAGGGCGGCGGTCGCGGCCTCGACCCGCAGTGGATCGCCGACCTGGAGCGCCGCGCCGTTGGCCTGCTGCCCGGCTTGACCCTGTTGTTGGACGTGGACGTGGCCGTCGGCCGTGCGCGTGCCAATAGCCGCGACCTGTGGCCGGACCGCATCGAAAGCGAGCAGGACGATTTCTTCCAGCGCGTGCGCGAAGTGTTCCGCAGCCGCGCACAGCAGGACCCGCAGCGTTTCGCGCTGGTTGATGCAGGCCAGGTGCAGGAGCGCGTGGCCGCCGATGTGGTTGCGCGTGTCGAGCGCTGGCTGCAGCAAGGGGAGGGCGCATGAGTACGTTCTCGCCCTGGCAGCAGCGCGCGTTCGACCAGACCGTGGCTGCACTGGATGCGGATCGGCTGGGCCATGGCCTGCTGATCTGTGGCCCGGCCGGGCTGGGCAAGCGGGAGGTGGCCCTGGCGTTGGCCGACCACGTGCTGGCACGCGGGGATGGCGCGCATGCCACCCGCACCCGGCAGCTGATTGCCGCCGGCACGCATCCCGACCTGCAGCTGATCAGCTTCATTCCCAACAAGAGCGGCGACAAGCTGCGCACCGAGATCGTGATCGAGCAGGTGCGCGAGATCAGCAACAAGCTGGCGCTGACCCCGCAGTACGGCGTGGCGCAGGTGGTGATCGTCGACCCGGCCGATGCCATCAACCGTTCGGCCGCCAATGCGCTGCTGAAGACCCTGGAAGAACCGCAGCCCGGGCGTTACCTATGGTTGATCAGCAGTGACCCGGCGCGCCTGCCGCAGACCGTGCGCAGCCGCTGCCAGCGCCTGGAATTCAAGCTGCCGCCGCGCGAGGAAGCGCTGGCCTGGCTGCAGCAGCAGGGCCACAGCGAAGCGGCCGCGCGCGAGGCACTGGATGCAGCACGCGGCCACCCCGGGCAGGCCGACAACTGGCTGCGCGAGGATGGCCTGAGCCTGCGTCGGGAGATCGGCCGTGAGCTGGAGCAGCTGGCTGCCGGCAAGGCCGGCGCGGTGGAGCTGGCGCAGAAGTGGTGCGCCGATGACAACGCGGCGCTGCGCCTGCGCTTCGCCGCCGACCTGGCGCTGGCCCAGGCCAGCACCGATGCCTTGACCACGCCGGAGCGATTGCACAAGCTTGCAGCCTGGTTCGATGCGGCCAACCGCACCCGCGACCTGCTGCGCACCACCGTGCGCGCAGACCTTGCGGTGGTCGAGTTGCTGCTGGCCTGGAACAAGGTGAACGAGCGGCCTGCCGCAAGGGGAAATCGATGAGTGCCAGCAACGCCCGCCAGGGCATCCTGTCCCTGGCAGTGAAGGACAAAGCCGCGCTGTACAGCGCGTACATGCCGTTCGTGAAGAATGGCGGCATCTTCGTGCCCACGCCCAAGCGTTATTTCCTGGGCGATGAGGTGTTCCTGCTGCTGACCCTGCCCGATTCCAGCGAGCGCCTGCCGGTGGCCGGCAAGGTGATCTGGGTGACCCCGGCCGGTGCGCAGGGCAACCGCACCGCCGGCATCGGCGTGCAGCTGGCCGATGGCCAGGAAGGCGAGACGGTGCGCCACAAGATCGAAACGATCCTGGCCGGCCTGACCGGTTCGGACAAGCCGACGCATACGATGTGATTCCGCTAGCGCCGGGCCATGCCCGGCGGCCTCTGGAAACGCGCGTGAACACGAATGTGAAAACTGTTGACGGTCTCTGAAAAGCCCCTATAATGAGCGGCTCAGCAACACACCGGGCGGTTAGCTCAGCGGTAGAGCATTGCCTTCACACGGCAAGGGTCACAGGTTCGATCCCTGTACCGCCCACCATGTTGCAGAACGAAAGAAGCCTCCAGCGATGGGGGCTTTTTTGTTGCCTGCGATTTACCCGGGCTGGTTTGCCACCGCTGTGATCGCATCGCCGAGACCTGTCTGCGCGGCATGCGCGATCTGGCGCGCGGCCAGCAGCAGACCATTTCGATGGAAGTCGCAGATCTGCTCGTCGGTATTTCCGTCCACGCGTGCGCGCTCTGCCGCGTGCAGAAGATCGAGCACGGCGGTCAGTGCGGACAGTGAACGGCCGAGGGAGGCGAGGGTCTGTGCGTTGAGCCTCTGCGTGGTGCACGGCTGGCCGTCTTCGCCATCTCCCCTGCGGATCGCATCCAGGAAGGTGAAGAACATCGGCTGCGCGGGAGGGAGCTGCTGCTCCTTCAGTGCGCACTCGATCTCGCGTGCGAGGTCTCTGGGAACGTCGCTGGCGATGTCGCCGATCAGGGCATGCAGGCGCGGGAAGAGGACGGTGTTGTTGGTCATGGCGGAACCCTCACTGGCATAGAGCCACCTTCCAAAGAGAAGGTGGCGGACGGTGCGGGTTGGCGTACCGAGGCAGAAAGGCTCACAGGGAGAAAAGGCCTGGCGGATCCTGCGATCCCCACACACCGCCCGCCATTGAAGGCAGTCGGTGCATTCTCATTGCTGCGATAGAAATCGCAGCATCCAGTGAGCCTGTTCGTTTATTCGAGACGCCAATCCCGGCCAAGGCAACCTGCCTCGGCCCGGCGATCATCGAGTCGAACAATCACACTGGTCTGTAAGGAAATTTCGCAACTGCACCCGGGCGTACCGCGAGTTCCCCGATCTGTGCGTGACAGCACCCGCACGCCGTGCGGCGCATCACTGATGGCGTAAACCACCGGCCGCGCTGTCCCTGGGCTTGGCGTCACCCTGCATGCACGAACGTGGCGATCACGTCACTCCGCGCGGCGCATGCCATCGATGGAAGCAGAGGGTTCCATCCGTGCGCTGTCCCGCCGGCCTCGGCGGGCGTAATCTCGGCCCATTGCCGCGCCCCCTCCCATCCCTGGAGTGCCACCATGCCGCTCGCCCGTATCGATCTTCGCAAAGGTAAATCCGTCGAGTATCGCCAGCGTGTCGGCGAAGCGATCTACCAGGCCATGCGCGCCGTCGGTGTGCCGGAAAACGATCGCTTCCAGATCTTCCAGGAGCACGACGCCGGCACGCTGGTGTACGACCCGGGTTACCTGGGCATCGCCCGCACCGATGATTTCATCTGCATCCAGATCACCTGGAACGAAGGGCGCACGCTGGAGCAGAAGAAGGCGTTGTATGCCGGTATTGCCGATGGACTGCACGCGGCGGTGGGCATCCGCCGCGAGGATGTGTTCATCAACCTGGTGGAAGTGAAGCGGGAGAACTGGTCGTTCGGTAATGGGGTGGCGCAGTACGTGAGTTGATGCGCGAAGCGCATCCACGCATGGTGTGGATCTACTGCGGGCAGGGCAGAGGCTGGGAGGCCAATCTGCGCTTGGCGTGGATCTACACTTCGCTGCCCACCTGCGGGGTCTGCTTGACCGCTGCGCTGCTGGCCGCCTTCACCGATTCGGCGCTGTTGGGTTGCTCGCACTCGATGCTGGTGCGATAGCCGTCGCTGCCGATGCTGTGCTCGGCGCGCTTGACCAGCCACTCGCCATCCACGCCATCGCGAAAGCCCTGCATGATCACCGTAGCCTCGGCCATCAGCGTCTCGCGGCCTGGAAGGCTGTAGCTCAGCGTACGCGTCTGCCGCGCCTGCTCGCGGTGCTTGGCGCGTGCTGCGGCTTCGGCGGTTTCGCGGTCGGCATAGGCCATGCGCAGGCGCACGATCGGCTCGCCGCTGCCCACCTTCACTTCCTGGCGCTGCGCGCCACGCACATCGCGGTAGTAGGCGATGGTGGTGCCGGCATCGTCGCGGGCGGCGATGGTGACGCGGTAGCTGCTGCCATCGGCCGGCGTAAGTGTCACCTCCGGAATGCGCTCGCCACTGGCGGTGGTCGATTCGCCACGTTTGACCAGCATCAGCCGGCCGCCGCCCGGTTTGGCGATGGCGTCGTGCTGTTTGGCCAAGCGCAGCAGCAGGTTCATGTCCGACTCCTGCGATTGCACCGTCAGCGGCAGCCCGATGGATGCCAGCGACGCACTTACCGCAGCGGTCAGGCCGTGTTCGGCGGCCATCCGCGTGACCATGTCGCCAATCGTCGTGCCTTTTTTCCACGTGCGTGTTTTCTGCGTCTGCAGATCGTTCTTGCCGCCTTTGCTGGTTTCAAACGGCGCGGCACGTGCGCGCAGGGTCATGCTGCCGGGATAGCCTGAAATCTCCACCTCGTCGCAGACGTACAGGCCCATTCGCCGCACTTCGCCGTCGTAGCCGATGAAGGCCTCCAGCTCCGCGCCCACCGGCGGCAGCTGGATCGGATCGTTCGGATCGTGGTCGGCCAACTGCAGCTCCAACGTGTCCGAGCTGTTGCCGGTCTCGTCGGTGATGCGCAGTGACTTGAAGCGCGACATGATCTTGTCGGTGATGTCCTGGCTGTTTGCCACCACGCGGAACGCAGGTGCGATGTTCAATCCCACAGCGATACTCCCTTGCGCTCCTTGGCGGGGCGCTGCACGTCCGGCAAGACAATCGCCACACCAGCCGTGAGCACCGCGCCGCGCGCGGCCAGGCCGGGGTTGGCATCGAACACCGCGCGCAGGATCGCCGGCGATTGTTCGCCATAGTGCGCGTAGGCAACGCGGTCGACGACATCGCCATCACGGGTGTTATACGTTCGTGCCATCGCTGTGCTTCCGGAGAGTGAGTGTGAAGTCCTGCTTCTGGATCTGGCTGTCGACGGTGAATTCGCTGGAGGTGACGTCGATTTTCTCGATGACCCACAGACCCAGGTTGCCGCCCTTGCCGGTCAGCAGACGCTGCGGCTTCCCCTGGCTGGCCAGCTTGCGCAGTTGCGACATCTCGTTGCCAGCGCCACGGAACAGCGGGTAGACAACGCCCGGCAGTGTCATGGTGGCCGAGCCCGGGCCGGTGTACTGCAGTGCAGGCATCTGGCCGATGCGATCCTGGGCCTGCCAGCGGAAATCGTTGGACTGCTGGATCTGCTGGAATACGGCCGTGTTGAGGCTGAACTTGAAGCCGCCCAGCATCAGCAGCACCGGCGCGTTGCCGGAATCATTGCCCTTGAATTGCGACAGCAGCTTGTCTACTGCGCCGGTTACGAACTCGCGCTTCATGCTTAGTTCCTGTCTCCCAGGGTGGCGCGGGCCTGCACGGCCTGCTGGTGCTGCAGCGCATTGGCGGTACGCCGTGCCAGCGCCTCGCTGGATTCACCCGGTTGCTGGTGGATGGTGATGTTGTTGGTCTGTTGCTGCTGCACGGTGGTGGGGGTGCGTGCGGTGGCAGAGGAGGGCATCGGCGGTGCGGCGCGGCCTTGGGACGGCGCGGGTAATCCAGGTGCGCGGCGGTCCACGACGGCGCTGTGCAATCCGCCCACGGCAAGACGCACGGGTGGCATCGCGACCTTGCCATCCCTCACGGCGGCGTAGCCGGCAGCTGCGCCGTCGGCCACACCCACTGCCATACGAGCACCATCCACTGCTTTATCTTTGGCCATGCCCAGGGCGCTACCGACCTTGTCCATCACTCCGCCGACGAAGTTCATCAGCGGAGCCAGCTCGGCCATGATGTAGCCGATCGCCGCCGTTGCCTTTTCGGAGATCCAATCCCATACGCCGCCCAACGTGACGGAGATGAATCCAGCGACCGTACCGATGACATCACCGAGGAGGGAGATGGCTTCAACCACAACCCCGACTACCTGGATGACCAGACGGAAGTTGGCCAGCAACGCCGTGCCCACCAGCGAGCCGATCTCCGCTACGCGCGAGAGTTCGTTGCCGGTGTACTGCGCGGGAGCCAGCATTTTGGAGAGCCAGTCCCATGCCTGGCCCAGCAGCCCGCCGACCGCTTCCCATGCCGGGCGCAGCGGCTCGACGGCGCGCATCAGTTCGCCCATGGCGGCGGTTCCTGCGCCGCTGAGGCCATCCCAGACGCCACCGAGGAAGGCCTTGATCGGCTCCCAGTACTTGCGCACCAGCAGGGCGCCAGCGGTGATGGCGGCGATGGCGATGGCGATCGGACCGCCGCCGATGGCACCGACGGCGGTGGCGACCACGCGGAACCCCGACGCCAGGCGCATTGCCGTCGGACCGAACTGCCCCATCTGCGCCAGCAGGCTGCCGCCGCGGAACAGCTCGAAGGCCTTCTGCACCGCCAGGATCGGACCCTGCAGGAACGTCCACGCATAGCGCACGCCGAGTACTGCAGTGCGCATGCCCATCAGGCCGACCACGACCTGGGTGGTATTGGCGATCAGCTTCGGGTTTTCCTGCACGAACGACGCAACGCCGTTCAGCAGTTCGGTCAGCTTCACCGCCGCCTCACCCACGGCCGGCAGCAGCGCAGCGCCGAAGGCTTTGGACAGGTTGTCGACGGCGATCTTGGCGCCTTCGATCTTTTCCGGGTCGGTCTGCAGCTTGGCCGCAAAGCCGCTGTCGGTGGTGCCCGCCGAGCTGTTGAGCGCCTTGTCGCGGATGCGGACGTACTCATCCCAGTTCTGGATCATCGGACGCACGAAGTTCTGCGCCTGTGCATCGCCGAACAGCTTGCCGATCTTCGCCTGGTCACCGGCGGTGGCCTGGATGATCGCCTGCATCGCCGCGTCGAACGGATTGCCACCGCTGCTCTGCGCTTCGCTGATGATCCTGCGCAGGTCCAGCTTGAAGCCTTTCTTGGCACGGGCCTGCAGGTCGGGCGAGAGGATGCTGGCCATGAAGCGTTGCATGTTGCCGGCCGCTTCGTCGGCACCACCGGCGCCTTGCCGGGCGACATCCAGCGCAGCGCCCATGGTGGCGGCGGCCGCGTTGCCGTGCATCTGCAGCGACTGGAATGCGCCGCCGAGCACCGGCAGTGCACCGGCCATGTCCTTCAGGCCCAGTCCACCGTTCCTGCCTGCCACCACCAGCACATCCAGCGCCGATTGCAGGCCGGCCGGATTGATCTTCAGTGCCTGCTGCAGGCCCGATGCGGCCAACGTGACATCGTCGATGCTCTCGCCGGTAGCGGTGGTGGTGCGGCCGATCGCACCCAGGCTGGACTGCGCGGTCTGCGCATCCACGCCTGCGGCGACCAGCTGGCTGACCGCGCGCTGCAGTTCGCCCGCGCCTTGGTGGGTACGGCTGGATTCGGCCAGGATGGTCTGGCCCAGCGCAGCGACCTGGGCGCGGGTCAGGTTGGCGGCGTTGCCGATGGCCTGGTTCTCGCGCGCGAAGCCGGCGGCGTTCTCCACCGGTTTGGCCAGCGTGGTGATGGCGCTGCCGAGCATGCCGCGCGCATCGCCAAACGCCGAGCCCAGCTTTTCGCGCTTCTCAAGATTCGCCGTGCGCTTGTCTTCGATCCGCTGCAACGCTTCCTGGGAAGCGCGCAACGCATCGGCCTCGGCACGCATGCGGGCGAACTGGTTGCTCGACCTGCCCATGACATTGAGCTTGCGCTCGAGCCTGTCGGCCTCATCGCCAAGGCGCTTCAGGCCATCGTTGCTGAAGGACAATGCGTCCTGCAACGACCGGGAAACCGAGCCGCCGATCGTGATCGTTGTCGTTTGAACGTTACTCGCCATGTACCGGCAATCCCTGTATCCACCAGATGAACTTCGACACCCGCAGCGTCATGATCTCGCGCAGGCCCCAGCCGGTGTGGCCGGCCAGGGCGAGCGCTCCCTGCCTGATCTGCGGCAGGGTCAGGTGGTAAAAAGCGCGACGCCGGCCTGCAGGCGGGCGTAGTCGCGCAGCGGCATCCTGCGCACGTCATCCGGTGCGATCTCGCACAGGTTGGCGATCATGCGCACTTCGCGCTGGGCGTCAGTGCCCTTGTCGTCCTGGTAGCGCTCCATGTCTTCCACGGTCGGTTCGCGCATGCGCAGCACGGCGGTGTCCACGCCGTTGACCTGGCGCGGGCGGGAGAGGGTGATTTCGGCATAGCCGTCGCGTTCGATGACGGTGTCGGCGGTGGTCTTGGTCTTGCTGGACATGGCTGTGTTCCCGGATGTCGATGAAGGTGCGGTGGATCCGGGGGCGCTGTGCGCCCCCGTGTACGTCGAAGCGATGCCGGGAATCAGATGCCCAGGGCGCCGCGGATGCCGGCCAGTGCGTCCACGCCGCCCTGGCGGGCGATCATGTTGGTCACGTCGATCTCCTGCACGACCTGCACGCCATGGGTCAGCTTGTAGTAGCTCAGTGCCAGGGAGACCTTGACCGTGCCCTTTTCGCCGACCTTGGTTTCGCCGCGGTCGAGGGTCTTCACCTTGCCGCGCATGTTGTGCACGACCGAAGTGACCGAGCCATCGTCGGCTTCCAGCGCCTCGCGGGCGGTGAAGCCATACTCCTTGCTCTCGATGACGTGGAACTTGGACATGATCTCCGCGTCATCGGAGGCGAAGGTGACCTCGGCGGTCAGCTTGTCGTGGCCGAGCACGATTTCCGTCGGCGCGAGCATGCCGCCGGCCTGGAAGTCCTCGGTCTTCAGCGACAGCTTGGGGGCGGTGAAGGACATTACGCTGCCGGCAAAGCCCTTGCCGTCGACGTAGAAGTTGAAGTTCTTGCGGATCTTGCGCGCCATGCTTAGAAGATCTCCGAGACGTAGTTGTTGTTCATGTGCATGCGGAAGGTCAGCTGCTCACCCGGGTAGGTCGGGGTGAAGTCGAAGTCCCAGTAGAAGCGGCCATCGGCCACGCTGTCGGCTGCGTTCAGTTCGGGGTCGATCCAGCAGTTGCCGCCCAGGATCGCGCCCTGCGTCTTCAGGCCGCGCAGGAAGGCGTTGACACCCTCGCGCACGTCATCGACGTAGGTCTTGCTGATGCCGCGGTCGACGGCCCACAGGTGGGCGGCCTCCAGGCTGTCGGCGATGATGTCGGCGGTGCGCACCACGCACAGGAACTGCCACTTCGGATCGATGCTGGCGGTGCGGTTGCCCCACAGGCGGAAGCCCCCTTCGCGGATGATGGTCGCCACGTTGGCCTGGTTCAGCAGATTGGCGCGGCTGGTCGCATCGGACAGGCCGAAGTCGATCGCACGAGCGGTGCCGACGATGCCGTACAGCTCCTGGTTGGACGGCGATGCCCACCAGCCGCGTTCGTTGTCGCTGCGGGCGATGGCACCGGCCACGGCACCGGAGGCGTAACGGCTGACGATCGCTTCACCCTGCTGCACCAGCACGGCCGGATCGACCACGTAGACACGCTTGGAGCCGGTCAGTGCGGTGGTGGTCTTGGCTGCATCGTCGTTGCTGTTCGGGCCATCCTTGATGATGATCGCGCGCAGCTTGTCGGCGATGCCGAGCAGCTCGGCCACGACCGGGTTGGCCAGAACAGTGTCCGGACTGGCCGGATCGGCCGGGTGCAGGTGGGTGAAGCCCGGGGCGACCAGGATGCGCGGCTTCACGCCGACGATGGACTTGGCGGCGAGCAGTGCATGCACGCCGGAGTACGCGCCGGTCTGTGCGTTCACGCCGCCGAGCACGTTGGCTTGGGTGGCACTTTCATTGGCGCCGTTCTCGACGCGGATCACCACCACGACCGCCGACGACTGGTCGAAGATCGCATCCAGCGCGCCGGGCAGGGTACCGGCTTCGGTGCCGGTCTTGGCCGACAGTTTGGCGGCCTGCGATGGCGAGGTCACCAGGACAGGCGTGTTGATGGGGAAAGCGTCGGCGTCGGCCAGCGGCGCAGTGCCGACGATGCCGATGACGCTGGTGGATGCAACAGCGATCGAGCGCGCACCGGTGTCGATGTTGACGACCTGTACGCCGTGGAGAAATTCGGTCATTCGGAGAGGTTCCTCGGTGTGGTGGTGTGCCTGCAGACGCAGGCGACGGGTATATCTTCGGAAAAGGCGACGACGGCGATAATTGCAGCGGTGGCCCGGTGATCGATCAGACCCAGCCGGAGGCGCTGACGCTGGCGCTGAAGCTGGAGACCTGCGGGTTGCCGCCGGCACGACGCAGGTGGACGTTGATGCTGGTGGAGGCACTTTCAAAACTGGTGGACCTGGCCGGCACACTGACGGACACGCCTGCAGACTGCGAAGATGCCAACGAGGCGAACGACGGTGCACTGTTGCTGAAGTACGCCGCTCCCTGGTTGCTCACGCTGAACTGCACGTCGTACTCGGACGCACTGGCGCCGGCCGGAAGCCAGCGGCCGGAGGCAACGACGGTGTTGCTGTTGTTGCCGCCCCCGGTGACGCTTCGACGGATGCTGTAGTTGCCGTCGGACAGCATGTCGATCGAGATCGATGCCGACGCTGAGCCGGTCGAGTTGGTCTTGGCGCTGTTGCCTGCCGAATAGCCCTGGCCATGGAACGGCAGGCGATAGCTGGCGCTGCCACGCGCCGCCCACAGGTTCGATACGTCCATGCCGCCAACGCGATACCCCACGTCACCGCGTTTGCTGCCGTACTGGATGTGGGCGTAGCGACGGCTGAGGTCGGTGCCGCCCAGCATCAAGCCGGAGTCGGCGGCGAACGGGCCCTCCACGTAGGAGTCGAACAGATCGTCCAGGTCAACACCGCCCGATGAGTATCCACTTGCCATGTCAGACGGCCGCCTTGATGGAGCGGACTTCGGCCGCGAGCTGCTGGATGGCACGGACCAGGACCGGAATCAGCTGGGCGTCCTGAACAGACGGAACCTTCTCACCGCGATAGTCGATGGAATTCTCGTAGACGGCCTCAGGAATGATTTCTGCGAGCTGCTCAGCAATCAGGAAGAGCCGACGCCTTTCGTCCTTTACGAAGTCGCTGTTGTACTGGCCGGAGAATGTCTGGATCTTCTCGACTTCAGCCAGACCATAGGTCAAGGGAACCAGCGGACGGTCTGACTTCAGCTTGCGAGATGACGGCCTGTTGAAGCCCGCAGGTGCTTCCACAACGCCGGACTTGGCGAGCCAGAACGATTGTCCGTAGCCGGCGAAGGTGAAGACACGGTCGCCATCGGATGCATCACCATGGAAATCGATGTAACCCTGAGTCGTGGAGTCGACCTCACGGAACAGCCGCCAACGTGCGGACGACCAGCCATTTCCACCATTGACTGTGCGCAACAGCGTAGCCTTCATGCCGTCCACGTTTCCACCATGTGGAATGGCGCAATGCAGCGCCGTCTGACTGTTCCACAGACCAGTGCCCAAGGTGGGGGCAGCGATCGTGGTGTAACCGACGGCGCCGTCTACCGTCAGCTTCGACTTTCCGTTTCCTGCCAAGAGCGAGATCGATCCATTTGCGTTCCGGTTCACCAGGAACCCATTACGATCGGTTCCCGTGTTGAGCCCTGCACCAATCTCGATGTTCGCGACATCTAGATTGTCGTCATACAACGCAATGCGGCCGGCGGCATTTCCACGCATCCTTAGCGGGCCGCTCATGTCGCCGCCAGTGTTGCTGATCTTCGTGGCCGGATCAAAGTTGCCGCTCGTCCAGATCGAGCCGCCTGCATTCAACGTGGTGGTATAGCCACCTGCGGAATTGGCGAAGGTGAAATTCGGGCCGTTCTTGAACAGGTATGAGCTCGCGTCGCCCAGGACAAGCACGCCATCGTTGGCGACACCGTTCCAGCCATACGAGCGCAGCGAGTTTCCGTTCACTGCGACGTGGCCGGTGAACGTACCCCCGGTCTTGTCCACTTTGGTGTCCGGCGCAAAGTTGCCGGCATGCCACATTGCAGAGCCATTCCAGCGCGGGGTATCGCCGTGCTTGATGGTCAACTCACCGTTCGCCGTGCGGTCGTTGTTGTAGACGCGCCACAGGCCTGCGTTGGCCCAGCCGCCGATGAAGGATTGCTCTGCACCCTGGGCGCCAAAGCCCACCAGCGGATACGTCCCGCCGACAAACTGCTGATCGGTGAAACTATTGGTTCCCTTGACCGCCTTGGCATCCAACACTCCCTGCAGCCCGGTCACATCCGCGATGACATGCTTGTGGCCGACAGTAGCGAAATCACCCGCCAGGGCGAACGCAGATGCGTGCTTGCCATCCAGGGTATCGGCATCCAGGCCGTTGCCATGGCCAGTGTCCTTCAGTGCGGCACCCTTCAGCTCCAACGCGGTGCGTGCGGCAGCCGTGGTTGCGGCAGACAGCAGGGTCCTGGCCAGTGCAGTCGGTGCGGCCGCGCCAAAGCGCTTGTCGGTGAATGCACGCAGGCCGCGCGGCGTCACCGCGCGCTGGGTGTCAGCCGCGTCTTCCGCTTCGGTGTTGGTGGCCAGCTCGACCACACCCAGAACCTCGGTGGTGGCCGGCGGGTAGATGAACTCGGCGTTGCCGAACTGGATCTGCGTGATGTCCACGTCGGTGAAACGCGCATCCGTGGCCAGCAGCAGCATCGACGCAGCCGACTTTTCCATGATCGGATCGGTCTGGCCGTAAGTGGCGAACAGCGTGCCGTCAGCCAGGTACAGGCCGAATCCGCGCAGCGAATAGGCGGTGGCACTGTCGTCGCGGATGGTCACGTGCAGCGTGTCATCGCCCACGGCCTGGCCGCCGAAGGTCGCGACCCGCTTGATCTCGCCTGGCAGCGCAGTCAGGTCGCCCGAAGGTGCGAATGCCGTGGATGTCAGGCCGATCTGGGTGATCAGAACGGCATTGGTGCCGGTGTTCGGCGGATTGACCAGCTTGGCGAAGCCGGCGTCGGTGATTTTCAAGCGCATGCGGGGTTTACTCTCCGATCAGTTGGATGCGGCGGAAGGCCGTGGCGTGTGCGGCTGCAAGCGCGCCGATTGCTGCGTCGGCCTGCATGCCCTGGGTGAAGGTGAAGTGCGATCGCACCGGCTTGGTGCGGGTGATCTCGCCGATGACGTCGTCGACGAACATGGCGGTGGCCGAGGTGCCGCCCTGGTTGGCAATGGTCATCACCGCTTCGAAGGTGTGCGGCGGTCCCTTCGGCTGCAGCTGCCACCACTCGCGGATCAACACCGAACCACCGAACGCAGCAACCACATCACGGACGCTGCCGGCGGTGCCCTTGCGGCGCTGAATGGCGATGGCGGCACGCACGCGGGCGCGCTTGACCGGTTCGGGCCAGTACGCCTTCCATTCGTCCACCGAGAGCGCCCATGCCAGCCAGGGCAGCAACGCGGCCGGGCAGCGATCGGCGTCCCACAGGGCGGTGATGTCCACCGGCAGCGGGCGGGCAACGATCGCCCGCGACAGTGCGCGCTCGGCATGAGTGGCATTGGGCGGCAGCAGGTTGGCTGAGGCCGGCACGCGGACCTGTGCGTCGCCGTCGATGATCACGCCAGGGGCAGGTGCGGTTGCGAGCGTGACCGCGCTACCGCTGACGGAAACGTCGTTCAGGCGCCGGCGTCCCTGCGCATCCGTGAGATACACGGCCTGCACCGTTGCCAGCATGCCGCCGGGATGGCGGAATACCTGGTTCTTCCCATCAACCGCGCCACGCAGACGCGCATTGACCAAGCGCGTGGTGGCCTCACTCATTGTTGCCACCATGCGCCAACGTGACGGCGGTGCAGTACGTGGCCTGGGTGCGGTCCACCACCACGTCCGCGGCGGGGCTGTCGATCACCACGCGCTGTACGCCTTCGGCATGCAGTGCAGCGAACAGCCCGGAGCGGGTAACGTCGCGGCCAAGCCGATGCGATTCGACGATGTAGCGGTCCAGGCGCGTGCGCGCTTCGGCCAGCACGACCTGTGAGTCGGGCCCAGCGAAGGTGTACAGCGTAGCGGCGACGGCGTAGTTGATGATACTCGCCGGTTTCACCAGCACGTGATCGGTCAACGGGCGCACGTCATCCGCGCTCAGCTTCGCCTCGACCACATCGAGCAGGCCCTGGGTGGCGGTGCCGTCCGCTTCACGCGACAGCACCGACACCACCACTTCGCCAGGCGTGCTGCTGGTGGCGCTGGCGTCCAGCACGCGCGGATCCGCGCTTAGTGCATGGAATACATAGGCACCTTCCGGTCCTGCCACGCTGAAGCCCTCCGGCCCCAGCTGGATGCGGCGACGGAAGTCCTCGTCGTTTTCATGGCGGGGAGGGATGCCCTCCTGCGGCTTGCCCGGATCGAGCTCCAGGCGTGCGATGCCGAAGAGTGCCGCCAGCTGATCCAGATCGCTGCCCACCGCGTAGGCGAGCATGACACCGCGCGCGGCATCGTTGACGCGCTGTCGATCGAGCAGACGCAGGTAGGTGCAGACTTCGAGAATCTTGAAGGCGGGGTCCGACGGCAGCAGCGCGTCGAACGTGGGGTCCAGGGCCTGCAATGCCGTGAGCGACTCATCGAACATGGCTTCGAAATCGAGCACTTCGATGACCGCCGGGGCCGGCAGCTGGGAGAGATTGACACTGGTGAACGAGCCGGATGCCACGGTTAGCGAACCTCGATTCCTTCGATGGTGATGGCCTCGCCGTCCGGCAGGTGGATCCCGGTTACTGCCAGGATCATCACACCGGGGGCGGGGAGGGAGACGTCGACGTTCTCGACGTGAAGCCGCGGTTCCCATCGCGCGAGTGCGTCGACGGTGGCCGCGATCAGGTCCATGCGCAGCGAGCGGTTGGTCGGCGCATCGATCAGTTCGAAGATGCGCGAGCCGTACTCGCGACGCAGGACGCGGGAGCCAAGGGGCGTGGTGAGAACGTCACGCACGGACTGGTGCAGATGGGCCAGCCCATCCAGGGATTTGCCGGTGTTGGCGTCGATTCCTCGCATGGTCTCTATCGTCGTGGAGTACGGGTTTTCAGGGCATTGCAGCGATGGCCCATCACGGCTGTGCAGGCGTGGTGGGTGCGGTCGCGCCCTGGGCGGTGTGTTTGTGTGACTTCAGGCTGATGGCGCCGGCCTTGACGTCGGCCGATGTGCTGATGTCCTTGCCCGCTGTGATCGCACCGGTGACGTCCAGATCGCCGGTGGCCTTGAGCGCCGGCGTGTCGAGCAACACCGATTCGCTGGCATGCACTTCCGCGTTTGCGCAGTTGACGATGACCTTGCCGCTGCCGACGGTGAGGGTCAGCGTGGTGGTCTGGCGGTCGTACTCGACGAGGCTGCCGTCGGCGTACTGCGTGCGCTGCAGCTGGCGTGTATCCGCCGGTGCGGGAAAGCGGTCCTGGTACAGGCTGCCGAGCACCAGGGCCTGGCCGGGGTCGCCATACGGGCATGCCAGCACCACCTGTTCACCCGGCTCCGGCGCGCACCAGCTGCGCACGCCGGGTCCCGCACGGCGTTCCAGCCAGGGAATCCAATCGGTGAGCATGCCGTCGGCATCAACGCGCACGCGGCCGCCGGCTTCATCGAGTTCGCGCACGACGCCGATCATCAACAGATTGCCGATCAGCCGGGCGTGTTCGGCGCTCATGGCGTGTCCTCCGCGAGTGGCTGGTAGCGCCGCTCATGGGCGCGGCCGATCTCCGGTGCGAAGCTGTAGGACGCGTGCGGTACCACGCCATCGCCGTCCTCCCAGGCATTGCCGCCCAGCGCGATGGGCACTGACCATTCCACGATCCACGTGCGCAGGTCGGGCTGCGCCGCTGCGGCATCCTCTGGAAGCGCTGCGATCACCTCGATCGCGCCACTGGGCGCACCCGGGAAGCGGCCGAGCTGATGCAGCCAGGTGGCGAGGTTTACAGCGATCCGGCGCAGCTGCAGGGCAGAATCGGCTGCCGCGGACTGCACGCAGATGCGTGCTTCAAAGCGCAGCACGGCCTGCAGTTGGCCGCTGCCATCATCGCTGTCCTTGCCACGATCACAGCGGGTCATCGCCAGCAGGCAGGCGGGCGTGGGCAGCGCACCATTGTTGGCATCGCGATAGAACTCGACGGTCGCCAAGTCCGCAAAGCGCGCTCGGATCGCCGCTTCGATGGCGGCGTGCAGCGCGTCGAGGGTGGAGGAAGGGGTATCGGTTGCCATGTCAGCTCATGCGATGAATGGAAGGAAGAACGCGACTGGCCGCAGCACGCGCTTTCTGCAGGCAGTGTTGCCATTGCCCGGGGCGCGGGACATTGCATGCGTGGCCGTGACGGGCCCGCTCAGTGCGGGTGTGGGTCGTGTCGGCTGGTGTTGCGCTCGGGGATGCAGCCGGCAGGCGTCAGCGGTGCTGCACCATTGATGGTGAAGCCGTGCTGGCTGCCGAGGCTGCACAGCAGGGCGCGCATCTGGTCGGCCAGTTCGTGGTACTGGCGCGCCACGGCGACGTGGTTGCGCAGCAACGCGTCGTCGTCGGCAGCCTGCAGATCGGGCAGTTCCTGCGGCGCGCGCAGCTGTGCCGGTGCGATGCTGAGGTCAGGGAGGAAGAGGGCGGCCGGCATTGGCTTCGCGCCAGATGCGCACGAACTCAGCATCAGCATCGCCGCGGTCGCGGCCAGGAGTCTTGGCATGGGTATCGATGTCCTGTTGCAGGATGGTGAACTGCTGGGTGCGCCCGGACTGCATGGCCAGGCGCTGCGATTCAGCCTGTACACCGGCCTGTGCGTTGGCGTGGTCCTGCTGGCGCGCGGCGAGTGCGGTGTCGGCACGGCCGGTCTCCTGCGCGGCCTGTACGCGGACGGCAGCGAGATCCGCGCTGCCGTCGCGCAGCTCCCAGCCCAGCCAGGCACAGCACGCGTGGCTGGCAACCAGGCCCAGCAGGGCGATGCGCAGTCTCAGCGGCATCGGCATCACTGCAGAAGTCCTCCAGCGGCGCGATAGGCGGCGCGCAGCGTTTCCAGTGCATGCTCCTTCTGCCCGTAGCCGGCGCCCGGCAGCGACGCCCAGATGCGCCGGGCGGCGGCGACCGCAGCGTCAAAGCGGCCCAGGCGGATCAGGTCGTAGGCGCCGCACTGCTTGAGCAGCGCCACGGCCGCGCGGTCCTGCGAGACCGGGCCGAAGTCCGGCAGGTCCAGGCGTGCACGCAGGTCGTCCCAGGTGCTGCGCAGGAACTGGTAGCGGCCGGCGGCGCTGGATTTGATGCCGTAGCGCGGCAGCGACACCAGTACGCGTGGGTGGTCGCTATGGTCATTGAACAGCTGGCCGCCGACGATCACGTCGTAACCGCGATCGCGGGAGCGCTGGCCGGGAATGTCGGTGCCTTCGGATACGGCCAGCATGTCCAGGAACGCGGCCACGTTGGCGCCGCCGAGGGCGCTTGCTGTTGCGGCGGTCATGCGGCTGCTCCCGACCGTTTGCGCACCAGGTCCAGCAGCGCATCGATCTGCACGCTCTGCTGGGCGATCTGTGCGCGCAGGGCGCTGACTTCACCACGCAGCTGGCCGATCTCCTGGGCCATGGCCTCGCGTTCGTGCATCAGCCCATCGGCGCGTGTGCGCTCGGCAGCCAGCTGTTCCTGCAGGGTGCGCAGGGTATTGCTGGTGGCTTCATCGGCGGTGCGGTCGACCTTGGCCGATGACAGCCATTGCCGCAGCCACAACGAAACTGCGATCAATACCCCGGAGGTGCCGCCGAGGTACTTGGCCCAGTCCGGCACGCCGGCCAGCAGGTCGGTCTCGTTCATGCGCGCGCGTATCCCTTCAGCAGGGCCGGATGGACGGCCGGGACCGGCGCGGAGCGGGCACCGCGCACGGCGCGCTTGATGGTGGTCTGCGATACACCGAACTCCTGCGCGACGTGCTCACGGGGCATGCCGCTGGCCACCGCCTGGGCGATCTGCTCGCGGCGCTCATGCGCACTGGCGGCGTAGCAGGACGCCAGGAACAGCAGCTCACCGCCGAAGTGCGCGACCAGACGCTGTGCCACCTCCAGGCCAAGAATGTCGATCAGTCGATGCTGATCGGGCAGGGTGGAGGGTACGTAGACGATGACGCGGTGGCGTCCGGTGGTGCTGGAGGTGGTCGGCGGCCATGCACGCACCAGCGTGAGGGCTGCGGATTCGCCGATGACCTCGGCAAGGGTCTGGATGCTGTCGGGCAAGGCGTTCATGGAAAGGTTGGTCAGTGGCATTGGTATCCACTGTTGCCATCCCGTCGATCACGTCAACACCTTTCATCTACTTTCGGATCTTGCGACTGAAGGCATTCAGATGCGTGCGTGAGGACCGGCGAGTACCTGCATGCGCAGGTTTGCAATGCGGCCCTGCCATGCCATCCGGACTTGCCTGTGGTTTCGCTGGTTCTCCCGTACTCCTTGTCCTCACCTGCTGGAAACGGAGACAGGGCAATAGGGCACGGCAGGTACAGGGTGAGGACGGCCACGCTGTTGATGCTCGTGCCGGAAGCTTGCGTGCCTTAAACGAAAAAGCCCCGGACGATGCCGGGGCTTCAGGACTGCAGGTGGTGCTGGGTCAAAGGTCGAACACCAGGTTGCCGCCGGTCTTGCGCGGGATGTAGCCGGCATCACGCAGCCAGCGGGCTGCATTGACCTGGTCCATGCGCTTGACCGGGAAACGGTTGGCGAACATCAGGAAGCGTGCCACGGTGATCGACTCGCCCTTGCCCTTGAGCGCGGCCAGCGTCTCGATGAACCACGGAGCGGGGGGCTGCTGGCTGCCGGGGCGGGCATTGGTACGTGCCTGCCTGGCGGCAGTTGCCTCGGGCTGGGCGCTGGCCAGCGAGCACAGCGAAATGAAGATCGCATCCAGACTCACGATGTCCTTGCCACCCTTGGGCTGCGACTTGAACAACGCGATGGCCTTCTGGCGTGTCGACGTGAACTGTTCGACCTCCATGACATTTCCTCTTTGCGAAAGCGGTTGGGGATGCAGGGTGACGGCAGGTGCCGTCATTGTTGGGGGACGACCTTACATCATTTTCGCCGGTGATGGGCCGGAACCTGCGTTATGGATGAGGAAGCAACGGTCCAGCCCGCCGCACGGTGGCGGCTCCGGCAGGCCGTTCAGATCACGCCACGGCACATCAACTGGTCCAGTGCCATGCGCACCAGATCGGCCACGCTGCGGTCGTTGTGCAGCTCGAAATCGATCAGCGCGGCGGGCAGCGGCTGGCCGCGGGCATGCAGGTCCACGCTGTCGTGGCCGGGGCGGGTGATGCGGATCACAACGCCGCCCTGGCGTCGGATGGCGCGCGCCTCGTCAGCGGAATGGACATCGGGAACCAGGCCACCTTCGGGCAGGCGCGAGAACAACGAGCGTACCCAGAGCTCCGGATGGACATGCTCGCGACGACATCCGGCGCTGGCACGTGGCCGTACCGGGGCCGCGAAGGTGTCGCAGCGCAGGGCCAGCGCGGAGGCCAGGCCGTTGGCGAGGGTGTCTTTGCCTACGCCCCTGCCACCGGCGATGCCGATGTACAGCGGTGGCCGCGTCAGAGGGGCGGGGCGCAGCGGCACGCTGCCAAAGGCGGAACCGCAGCGGAATGCGGCCAGTGTGTCGGCAATCATGCGCTGGCTGCTGTCGAGCGAGGCGGGGATCATGCGGTAAGTACTCCTGGGGGAAGACGCAGGCGCGTCGGCAGTCAGCACTCGCTGCCGGTGGTATTGCGGGCGCGCAGGATGCGCTGGGTGATGCGGCCACCGCGTGCTGCGGCGGCGATCGGGTCGAAGCACAGCATGGCCGTGGACGTGCGGCGCCCGGCGGCGAGGTGGGCGCGGATGGTCCGTTGCGATAGAACCGGTACGCGTTGATGGATCTGCTGCACGGTCAGCTGTTCGCCTTCGAAGGCGTGCAGGCGGGCGCGAGGCATGGCTGGGCTCCTGGAAGGTGGCGTGGCCGTTGCCGGTATCTTGCCTTTGCCGTATTTCTTAGTCAACACCTTTCATCTACTGTCGCCCCTCGCCGGCGCTGCGGCTGCGCGGTGGCATCAGCCACACTTTCGCCCGTTCCTTGCCGATCAGCCTGGTGCGTACGTCATGGCGCTTGACCACGTAGGCTGCTGCCTCGTTGACGTCACGGCGGTTGGGTTTGTCGATGCCCACGGCAATGGCGATCTCGGTGGCGCGATAGGGCACGTTCCGCTGCTCGGCAGGCAGCGACCAGTCGAAGTGACGGTCGATCAGTTCGGCAATCGGCGAGATCGGCTCGTGTTCGCTGTTGGTGGCGTTCAGCGCGTCCAGCTCATCACTCGCCAGATGCCAGGTTTCGCCGTTGCAATAGAGCGCGTGCGCTTCGGCCCAGACCTGTTGCATGTCGATCCGGGCGGGCTCGCCCAGCGCCACTGCATGCACGGTCCACCAGCGCGTATTGCCGGTGGCATCGCGCAGGAAGCGTTCGTCGTTGACACTGGCAAACAGGATCGTACGCCGCGCATAGCGCGACTCGGTACGCGCGTAGGGCCGCCGGATTTCATCATGGCTGCGGGAGATGAATGATTTCAATGCCGCGATATCGGTACGGCGGAACGTGGCATCGACCTCGCCCAGCTCGACGATCCACTTGGAAATGACCTGCTTGACGCTGTCCTTGTTGGCGGGGTCGAGCACCACGCCATCGGCGATCAGCTGCAGCTCGGCCGGTGCCAGCTGCCGCGCCCAGCGCGTCTTGCCCAGGTTCTGCTTCGACACGAAGGTCAGTACGCCGCGGGCAACCACGCCATCGGGCTCGAATGCGGCGGCAACGCCGGAGATCAACCAGCGTCGCATCAGGATCTCCTTCAGTACGCGGCCGTCGGCCATGCGTTTGGGCTGGGCTTCCTGCACTGTGTCGAAGAACGCCTGCAGGCGTGATTGCCCATCCCATGGCCGTGAGGTGACCCAGCTGGCGACCGGATTGTACGGATTGGCCTCGGCCACCTGGCACAGGTTGGTCTCGAAGCTGGCGACGGCCATGCCGGCGCGGTGCATGCAGTCCATCACTTCGCCGGCGGCGACCTCCTTGGCGTTGTCCACGGTGGTCTGCAGGCCGGGAACGAGGATTTCCAGATCCTTGCGGATGACGTTGTAGCGCACGATCACGCCGGTTCGCCGGCACAGTTCGGCCAGGTTGCGCGCGGTCGGCAACGGCCGGCCACGTGCGCTGCAGTCGGGGAACGGGGTGAAGGTGTCGAAGGCGGAGAGGTTGCCAGGCACCAGATAGCGCGCGGAAGCCGCTGCCGGAGCATCATCCTCCGTGGCCGCTTCATCCCCGGTGGCGGGAGGGGCGGGCATCAGCTGCGCACGCAGTGCCTCCAGGCCTTCGCGCAGATGCAGGTCGTTGAAGTCGGTGGGGCGGTCATCCTCGCCATGCAGAACGGCGAACTCCGGCCATACCACGCGTGCGTCGATGTCCGCAGCGGCATGCGTTGCCTGGGTGACGCCGGGGTTGTCCAGCGGTTGCCGGGTCCATTGGTCGTTGTCGGCGCAGATCACCAGGTCTGCGTCCGGCATGGCGGTGCGCCATGCGCGTGCAACCGCGGCCAGGTTGCCGGCGTCCCAGGCGACCACCACGCACCAACCGGTCGCCTGATGGATGGATTCCGCCGTGGCGTAGCCCTCAGCGATGGCGATGGGCTGGCCGGACAGCGGCTTGCCGATGACATGGAAGCAGCCTTGTTTGCGGCCGCCCGCCAGGAAGTCCTTGTCGCGACCGAGCGCCAGGTCCATGCGTGGAAAGATCGCCTGCAGCGAGACGATTCGGCCCGCGGTATTGGTCACCGGGACCAGCAGTGCGTTGTCGACGTGCCGGAAGACCAGACCATCGCTGTTGCGCACCGGCCACGCCGCTACGCGCAGCCCGTGCGCCTGGATGCCCTTGCGCACAAGATACGGGTGGCTGGCATCGGCAGGCACTGCACGGTTCCACAGGACATTGGCCGCCTTGGCCGCCGCGTCCTCGCGTTCGCGCTGCTGTCTTTCCCGCTCCGCGCGGGCGGCATCCTGGCGCTGCCGGATCGCGCGTTGTTCGGCGGCGGTCAGGGAGGTCGGCGACTTCGCGCACCAGCCCTGGCGCAGGCCGGTACGCCAGCTGCCGAACTCGCCGGCAGGCACGTTGTCGCCGAACAGCACGGCCCAGCCATTACGGGTGCCGCGGCGATCCCCTTCGACATGGAAGCGTACCAGCGTGCCATCCGCATTGAGTGCATCTCGGCCACGCGCATCAGGCACGATGCCGTGTGCGTGCATGGCCTGCAGGAATGCGGGAACGATGTCCTGCACTGGGTGCGGTGTATGCATTCGGCGGGGTCCCCTTGAAGCGTGGTTCGGTTCACAGCGGCCGGTTGTGGCCAACGTGCTGTGTGCTGCCCGCTGTACGCGGGACATGCGGCGGCTGCCCGGCGCGACGTGGCCAGTGGGTGATGGAAGGTGGTGACGTCATCATGGTGTCGGAGCGGGCTTGTTTTTGCAACACCTTTTGACACCTTGCATCCCTGGCTTCGCATGGCGTCCTTGTCCGCGAGGGATCTGGAATGACAGTCGCAGATCGTTCTCATCGCAACGATGCGTCGCAGCCAGCGAGAACGCATTTTCCGATGATGCCGGTGCCGTTCGATACGGCCCTCCGCCCTCTCTCAACGCCCGGCCCGGGCCCCATGCACAAGGAGTCCGCATGTCTGAAAACGAACCCTATGAAGTACGCCGGTCCAATGCCGTGCTGATGCCGCGCACGACGGTCGCGACGTTCTCAATCGGTGCGACCACCCCCCGATAAAATACGACTGGCATGACGGACACCATCGACGAAGCGCAGGAACTGGAAGCGCGCCACCTGCAACGCGCCTTGGCCCAGCACGCAGTGCGGGCCGGCAACGTTGTTTCTCTCATACCTACTGGGGAGTGCCAAAACCCGGACTGCAGCGAAGACTTCGAAAACGATCCGGCCAGACTGTTCTGTGGGCCTGCCTGTGCCGAGCGTTTTGAAGCCATCCATCAACACCGCAACGCATAGGAACAGGGGACATGTCTCTGAACAGCAACGACGCTGGCTTCACCGAACGCATCGCCGGGGTATCGGCCGAGCTCGCTGTATTGATGAGCCTGGTGGAGCACCATATCCATCTGCAGTTGGCCGACCTGGCTGACTCCGGGGATGTGGATGCACAGGAGCGGTTCGCGGTAGCCGATCCGGAGCGCTGGTTGGAGAACGCCCGCAACAGCCTGCAGGCGGGCGTCATGTTCCTGGAACGCGCTGTGCAGCAACCGGCGCGGTTCTAGCGTTGCCGCCAGGGGACGGAAGGGGGCGGTCACACCAGGCGTCCTTCCGTCCCTCTCCGGCGATATCGGTACAGGGCAAGGATCAGCATGCAGTCGCCTGCGACACGATGTCGCAGGACGGGGGTGGCAACCCTGAACGTGGTCCAAGGTTGGCCCCGGGCTCGTAGAATGGCCGGGTGCGCCGTTCCGTTCTCCACCGCCGGTTCCAGACCCTGGCATGGCTTGCCATGCTGTTGGTGCTGTTTGCGCCTCTGGTGAGCCGCTGGCTGGTACATGGGCACATGGTTGCGTCTGCCGCACCGGTGGCGGCCATGGACCACGCCGCACACACCCAGCACGCGATGGAAGGGCATCACGACCACCACGCGATGGCAATGCAGCATGGCGAAGCGAGACCGAAGCCGCCGGCCGATCCACACGCCGACCACGAGATGGGCGTGGACTGCGATTACTGCCTGATTGCCGCACGACTGATCACCCTGCTGGTGGCGGCGCTGCTGTTGATGATTCCGCTGGCACCAGTGTGCCGTGCGCTGCGCGGTGCGGTGCAGACGTTGCCGCAGCGGATCTGCGGCACGTTGGGAGCGCGCGGGCCACCGCTGCTGCTGGCCGTCTGAGCGCTCTGCGCACGCGCTGATTGATTTTCCCGGGTTGCCAGGCGTGGCCTGGCACTACCGCGTGCGCCCTTCTTTCTGCTGCCTCGCAGTGCGGGGCGGCCCAGCATGCCGTGAACAAATGAAAACAATCCCCAACCCTGCGCGTCTGCGCAGGGCCGCGCTGCCTGCGTTGTGTATGTCCCTGCTGTACACCGTGCCCGCCCTTGCCGACGATGCGGTACCTCCAACGACCCTGGATACCGTCCGCGTGGTCGATACCCGCAGCGGCTCGCTGTCCTCCGCCGCCAGTACCGGTTCGGTGCTCGGGCTGAGCGTGCTGCAGACGCCGGCCAGCCTGACGGTGATTTCACGCGAGCAGCTGGAACAGCGCGGCGATTCCAATCTCAACGACGCGATCATCCGCGCCGGCGCGATCAGTGCCATGCCCCATCCCGGCAACGGCCTGAGTGCGCTGTCCAGCCGTGGCTTCACCGATGGCGCCTCGGTGATGCGCCTGTACGACGGCCTGCGCCAGTACGGTGGTGTGGGCATCACCTTTCCGTTCGATACCTGGTCGGTCGAGCGCATCGAGGTGCTGCGCGGGCCGGCCTCGGTCATCCGCGGCGATGGCGCCATCGGCGGCGTGGTCAACATCGTGCCGAAGAAGCCTTCGCGCGGCGCCATCGAGAATGAGGTCAGCGTGACCGTGGGCAGCGAAGATACTGCGCGGCTTGGATTCGGAAGTGGCGGTGCGCTCACGCCGGCGCTGGCCTACCGCGTGGATGTCAGCGGCAACTACAGCAGCGGGTGGGTCGATCGCGGCCAGAACGGCGATGCCACGTTCTCTGCTGCGCTGCTATGGCAGCCACGAACGGATCTGCAGTTCACGCTGACCCATGCGCAGGGCTACCAGAAGCCGATGCGCTACTTCGGTACGCCATTGATCGATGGGCGGCAGCTGGGAGCGCTGCGCCACGAGAACTACAACGTGGCCGACAGCGTGATCCGCTTCCGCGACCGCTGGACCCAGCTCGATGCGGCCTGGACGCCGAACGACAACGTGGAGTGGCGCACACGCGTCTACCAGATCGACAGCCAGCGCGACTGGCGCAATGCCGAGGCCTATGTCCACAACGGGCGCACCGGCCTGATCGACCGCTCTGGCAACACCCAGATCACCCACAACCAGGACCAGACCGGACTGACCTCCACGCTGCGCTTGCTGGGCAATGCAGGTGGTCTGCCGAACAGTTTCGCCGTCGGCTTCGATGCCAACCGTGCGCATTTCAAGCACACCAACAACACCTATGCGGGCAGCTCGGGGCCGGTGGATCCTTTCAACCCGGTGCCCGGTGGGTTCAGCAGCGATGCCCCCAACCTTCCGCGCTACCGCAACAGCGCCAAACAGGTCGCGTTGTTCGTGGAAGACCGGCTGGAACTGGGCGAGCGCTGGTCGGTGCTCGCTGGCCTGCGTCACGACCGCACCACGATCGACCGCAATGACCTGGTCAGTGGCCAGCGTGCGTTCTCCAGGACCTACAACAGCACCGGCTGGCGTGCGGGCACGGTCTTCGCGCTGCAACCATCATTGACCCTCTATGCGCAGTACTCGCAGGCGGCCGACCCGGTCAGTGGCCTGTTGATGATTAGCCCGGCCAATGGCGTGTTTGATCTGGCCACGGGCAAGCAGGTCGAGGTTGGCATGAAGCAGGCCTTTGACGGAGGCGAGTGGACGCTGGCGGCCTATCGCATCCGCAAGACCGGCCTGCTCAGCCGTGACCCGTTGCAGCCCGACCGGCGGGTGCAGGTGGGGGCACAGACCTCAAAGGGAATCGAAGCTTCGTTGAACTGGAACTTCGCTCCACAGTGGTCGCTGGATGCCAACGCGACCGTGCTCAATGCCGGGTTCGAGGATTTCCTGGAAGCCACCGGCACGCCGGCGGTGATCGTCTCGCGCGATGGCAACGTGCCGCCGAACGTGGCCGAGCGCCTGGCCAACGTCTGGTTGAGCTGGCAGTTCCAGCCCGACTGGAGCGTGGCCAGTGGCGTGCGTTACGTGGGCAAGCGCTATGCCGACAACGCCAACACGCTGCAGCTTCCGGGTTACGCCACCACCGACCTGGCCCTGACCTGGCAGGCCGCGCCGCGCACACGGCTGACCGCGCGCGTGTTCAACATGTTCGACAAGGCGTACTACGCCACGGCGTACTACACCAGCACGCAGTGGTTGCTGGGCGCGGACCGGCGCGTCGAGTTCAGCCTCGACCATCGCTTCTGAGGACGCAGGCCATGTCGTTGCGATCCACCGCCAAACGCTGGACCTACCTGACGCATCGCTGGCTGGGCATCGGCGGGTGCCTGCTGATGCTGCTGTGGTTCGTCAGCGGCATGGTGATGCTGTTCGTCGGCTACCCGAAGCTGACGCCAGCGGAGCGGTTGGCCGCGCTGCCCGCATTGGCCGACGCGCGCGGTTGGCAGGCACTTTCCGTGTTGCCGGAAGCCGTTCGACAGGCGCCCGAGCGGGTCGTGTTGACGACGCTGCGTGGCGAGCCCGCCTACGTGGTGCGCTCCGGCGCGAACATGGGCGCGTGGTCGGCGCTTACCGGACAGGCATTGCCGCCGGTATCGGCGCAGTTGGCCGAGGTTTCCGCCGCGCAATTCGCCGGCGGCCCTGCCTTCGTTGGCGCCATGCCGCTGGACGAAGACCGCTGGACGCATTCGCGCGCGCTGGATCCGCATCGACCGCTGTACCGCGTCGGCGTCGGTGGTGCGCAGCCCGATGATGTCTACGTATCCTCGCGGACCGGCGAAGTCGTGCTGGATGCACCGCGCCTGCAGCAGCGCTGGAACTATGTGGGTGCGTGGTTGCACTGGCTGTACTTCCTGCGCATGCAGTCGGTGGACCCGGTTTGGACCTGGACGGTGATCGTGCTGTCGGCGCTGTGCACGGTGGCCGCGATCAGCGGGGTCGTGGTCGGCATCTGGCGCTGGCGGTTTCGCGGACAGTACCGGTCAGGGTCGAAGACGCCGTACCAGGAGCCGTGGATGCGCTGGCATCACCTGATCGGCTTGATGGCGAGCGCATTCGTGTTCACCTGGATCTTCAGTGGATTGATGTCGATGAATCCGCTGGGGGTGTTCAGCAGCTCTCGCGCCTCGCTTGACGTGGGGCGCTATCAGGGTGAGGTGCCGATGGATACAGGTGCCATTGCCCAGCCGGCTGCAGTATTGGCCGCAGTGCACACGCCGCGGTTCGTGCCGGTCGAGATCCAGTGGCGACGCATTGGTGGCGAATTGTTCGCGGTGGTGCTGGATGGCAATGCCGGTTCGCGCATGGTCAGAGAGCGGGGCGGCGCACTGCTGGTGTCCACTGCGTTCGGTGCAGAATGGTTGCGGGGCAGGGTCGCGGCGATGTCCGACGCGGGGCTGCGCGGATTCACCATTCTGCAGGCGCCCGATGCCTACTTCTACCCACGCGCTGCAGAGGCGATGAACGGCGCCGCGGTACGCCGCTTTCCGGTGGCGATGGCTGATTTCGATGACGCTGAGGCAACCCGCGTCTATGTCGACCTGGCCACCGGCGATCCGCTGTTGACGCTGGGCAAGCGCGAGCGCGCAGGTCGCTGGCTGTTCTCCTTCCTGCACAGCTGGGACTTGCCGGCAATGCTGCAGCAGCACAGTGCGCGGCTGGTCGTGCTGCTCCTGCTCAGCCTGGCAGGCACCGCGTTATGTGCAACGGCAACCGTCATCGGTTACCGGCGGTTGCGCATGACATTCCGGCGCAAGCGCCGCCATGCGCATCACGCCCGCAGCCAGCGCGTCGACACTGCCACCAGCAACAGCGCCATCGCCACGCCTACAAAGGCGGCAATGAGGCCGAAATGATTGGCGGCGAAACCGATCAGCGCCGGGCCGGCAAGAATGCCGGCAAAGCCGAGGGTGGACACGGCGGTGATGGCGATCGCCCGCGGCATCCGGTTCTGGCTGCCAGCCAGCGAGAACAGCGCCGGTGCGATGGTGGCGCAGCCCGGGCCGACCAGCACGTAGCCGACCAACGACGCCTGCCATGGCGTGACCAGGGTGAGCACCAGCACGCCGGCGCAGGCGAGCAGCGCACCGACCACGATCGCCTTCTGCCGGCCGATGCGCTCCACCAGGTTGTCTGTGCATTGATGTGCAGGAGCGGGAGTTGGTGGCGACTCGTAGGGACGCCTGTACACACTGCGGCTGCAGCGCTGGTGAATCGCGCGCGAGTTGGTGCTGTCCATCGCCTTTCCAGCGCGGCATCATGGCAAGGCACCCGGCACGGAACCCTGCATGCCCTCCACTGTTCACCATAAGCTGCGCATCGGCGCCGATCAGTTCACCGGCCAGAAGGTGGTCGACCAGCAGTTCCTCGAATGCGATTTCTCCGGCGCTGACCTCACCGCCACCGAGTTCGTGAACTGCGTTTTCTACGATGCCGACACGCGCACCGGGTGCCGTTTCAGTGGTGCCACGTTGAAGGAAGCCAGCTTCCGCCAGTGCGACCTCAGCATGTGCAACTTCAACTTCATCAAGGCGCTGGGGCTGGAAATCAGCGAATGCCGCGCACAGGGTGCCGATTTCAGCAACGCCAGTTTCATGAACCAGATCACCACGCGCAGCTGGTTCTGCAGTGCCTTCATCAAGAAGAGCAACCTGCGCTATGCCAACTTTTCGCGGGTGACGCTGGAGAAGTGCGAGCTGTGGGAGAACCGCTGGGACGGTGCCAACGTGAGCGGCGCCAGTTTTGCAGGGTCGGACCTGTCCGGCGGCCAGTTCGATGGCGTCGACTGGAATTCCGCCAACTTCACCGATTGCGACCTGACCAACTCCGAACTGGGCGAACTGGACCTGCGCAGCACCAACCTGCGTGGCGCCACGCTGGATGTGCAGCAGGTGGCGCTGCTGATGCAGCGGATCGGCATCACCGTGGTGCCATGAGCGTGCGTCGCGGCGCTATGCCGGTGTGGCCGGCGCATGTGCCACCCAGCCCCTGAAGCTGAAGCCGGCGTAGAACAGTTCCACGTTCTCGAAGCCGGCCTCCTGCAGCAGCGCCACTTCCTGTTCGGCTGAGAGCAGCGGCAGGCGTTCGGCGATCGCCTCGGCCGCGCGCTGTGTATCGGCACGTGGAATGCCGGAAGCCTCGGCGAACGCGGCGTAGCGCTGCAGCCAGCGATGCTTGCCGGCCGCGTCCTGCGGCACGCTGTGGTGCGCTACCACCAAAGGCGCACCTGCACGCAGCCGTTGCCGCAGTTCGCGCAGGGTGCGCAGGCGCTGTTCAATGGTGAGGAAGTGCAGGGTCAGCAGGCAGGTGGCGCCGTCGAAGACGCTCTGCGGGGCATCGTCGATGTAGCCTTCCAGCAGCGTCACCTGGGCCATCAACGGCCCCAGGGTCTGTTCGGCCAGCGCCAGCATTGGCGCGGCAGGATCGACGCCGAGCATCCGCCATTGCGGGTGCGCTTCTGCGAAGGCCTTGAGTTCCAGGCCGCCGCCTGCGCCGAGCACCAGCACCTGGCCATCATCGGGTACGTGTTCGGCCAGCAGCAGGTGGCTCATCTGCTGCAGTCCGAGGAAACCGGGTACCTGCCGTAGCGGGCCCTCCGCGTAGCGGGCCACGGCGTGGGGATCGGAGAAGGACATCGGAAGGACTCCTGCGGCAATGGCGAACATCCACTTTACCGTGCCCGGCAAGTGTCGATTGCACAGTGGCCCGCCTTTGCTTGAGGTCTGCGCCTGCATGCATTGAAGAGATCGGGAATGGACCCTCGCAGCCCTTCGATGCCATCGGCGGAAGTCTTCGAACTGGCGCTGACAATGCTGGGACGGGAGGGCGTGGATGAGGAGCAGGCCGAGCGGGCGCTGCTCGCGCTCGGCAGCGAACACTGGCAGATGCGACGCCTGCTGGTGTGGTTGCCTGAAGCCTTTGCCATGGCCCTGATCGGTCATATGGAGCTGGGCGTGCAGCTGCCCGGTACCTTCACCGCCTCCGACGCACAAGGCGAGCTGCATGAACTACCGCTCGACCGTGAGCCTGTATTCGCTGCCGGTCTCCAGCGCGCCCTGGCCATGTGCCACGAAGGGCCACGCGCCGCGTTCCGGGCGATCTGCCAGCGCAGTTCGTCGCTCAATGCGATCGACAACGCCTTGAATACCGGCGCCGATCTGCAGGGCGCCGCGCTTTCGGGTCCGGAGCTTCTGGACATCCCGGCAGAGACCTACCTCGCCCATTGAGCCCGGGGTTTTCAGAGCGCGGGCTTCATCCCGTCTGCTTCCAGGCGATACAGGCCGGTCAATCGCCAGTCATCGTGTACGCGTCTGCAACGCCTTCCCAAGCACCTGCCAGATCTTCGGGTCCTGGCACTGCGATACATTGAAACGCACGTAGTCGGCAGCCCGCTGCGACTGGCTGAAGGCATTGCCCGGCGCCACCACGACGCCTTCGCGCAGGCACTGCCTGGCCACCGCCGATGCATCACGACCATCGGGCAGCTGGCACCACAGGAACAGCCCTGCATCGGGTTGCAGCCATGGCGTGATGCCCAGCTTCTGCACCTGCCGCAGCGTGTGCTTGCGCGCATCGGCCAGGCGCGTGCGCACCGCCTGCATGTGGCGGCGGTAGCCACTGTCGGTCAGTGCAATCTGCATCAGGTGCGCCGCCAGGTGCCCACCGCCGAAGCTGGTGGCCAGCTTCAGATCGGTCAGTGCCTCGATCCAGTCCGGGCGCGCGGCGATGTAGCCGCAGCGCGATGCCGCGGAAATGGTCTTGGAGAAGCTGCCGACATGGATCACCCGCGACAATCCATCCAGCGCCGCCAGCCGCGGCGCCGGGCGCAGCTCGAAGTCGGCGAAGATGTCATCTTCGATGATGATCAGTTCGCTGTGTTCGGCCAGGCCCAGCAGGCGGTGTGCCGTGGTCGCCGACAGCACCGCGCCGGTCGGGTTGTGCAGCCCGGCGTTGGTGATGTACAGGCGTGGCGCGTGTTCCTGCAGCGCGCTGGCAAACACCTGCAGGTCCGGCCCGGTGTGCGTGTACGGTATGCCGATGGCCTGCACCTGATGGGCCTTCAACATCGCGTGGTAATTGAAATAGCTCGGGTCGTCGACCAGCACGCAGTCACCGGGCTTCAGCAGGAAGCGGCAGATCAGGTCGACCGCGTGCGTCCCCGATTCGGCCAGCAGCAACTGCTCCATCGACGCGTCGATGCCCAGCGTGGCCGCGCGTCGCTGCAGCGTCTGCCGCAATGCCGGCAGGCCCAGCGGTCCTGCATAGTCCACCAGCTGCGCGGAGTCGGCGCGGGCCATGCGGCGCAGGCCACGGCGCAGGCCATCGTGGTACAGCCAGTCGCTGGGCATCCAGCCACAGCCGGGCTTGAGGTGTCCCGGCGGGGTTTCCAGCGATTGCCGTGATACCCACAGCGGGTCCACCGCGCGATCCAGCCGCGGTTCCATTTCGGCCAGCGCCAGTGGTGCCGCCGGGCCAGCCACGTAGAAGCCGGAGCCGGCGCGCGCGGTGATCACGCCTTCGGCGGCCAAACGTTCGTAGGCCTCGACCACGGTGGACACCGAAACGCCCATCGCCGTGGCCTGCGCGCGCACCGAGGGCAGGCGGCTGCCCGGGCCATCCAGGCGCGAACTGATGCGGGAGCGGACGGCGTGGATGACGCTGTCGATGCGGCTGGGCGGTCGGGACATGCGCGTGACTGTAGGGGGATTGTGGGCAATACAGTTACTTGTGACTGTACTGGATTGTAGCTGTGTATCGCCCGTGCCCGGTGGCCCAATGACGGGCACGGCCGGCCATTGCCCGGCATTTCTGGAGCAGGGTGTGGAACGGTCGGCAAGCGGGTGGATCAATGGCTTCATCGGTGTGGTGATCTTCGCCGGCTCGTTGCCGGCCACCCGCCTGGCAGTGATGGAGCTGGACGCCAGCTTCGTCACCGCCGCACGCGCCAGCATCGCCGCGTTGCTGGGGCTGGTGCTGCTGCTGGCATTGCGCCAGCCGCGCCCGGTCAGAAGCGATCTGCCCGGTCTGGTGCTGGTCAGCCTGGGCGTGGTGGTGGGCTTCCCGTTGCTGACCGCGCTTGCCCTGCGCCACGCCTCCTCGGCACACACCATCGTGTTCCTGGGCCTGTTGCCGCTGAGCACGGCGGTATTCGGCGTCCTGCGCGGCGGTGACCGGCCACGTCCGGCGTTCTGGGTGTTCTCGCTGTTGGGCAGTGCCTGTGTGGTCGGCTACGCCGCGCGCAACGGCATCGAAGCCTCTCTGCAGGCCGACCTGTTGATGCTGGCAGCGATCGTGGTGTGCGGACTCGGCTATGCCGAGGGCGGCCGCCTGGCCCGGCATCTGGGTGGCTGGCAGGTAATCAGTTGGGCACTGCTGCTGGCATTGCCGGTGATGCTGCCGCTGATGGTGGCGATGCGCCCGTCCTCGTTCACGGCGGTCGCCGCGTCGGCCTGGTGGGCGCTGGGGTACGTGGCGGTGTTCAGCATGCTGGTCGGTTTCCTGTTCTGGTATCGCGGCCTGGCCCAGGGCGGTATCGCTGCGGTCGGCCAGCTGCAGCTGCTGCAGCCGTTCTTCGGCCTGGCGCTGGCGGCGCTGCTGCTGCACGAGACCGTCAGCGCCGGCATGTTGCTGGTGACCGTGGCAGCGGTGATCTGCGTGGCCGGCGCCCGCCGCTTCAGCCGATGACGCGCGATAGCGCCGGCGTATCGTGGCGTGCCGCCAACAGTATTGGCCGGGGCCGGCGCGCTTGGTTGAAGCTGTGCCGATGAAACCCGATTCCAGTATCTCGTTCGAAGGCCAGGTGGGCTTGGTGACCGGTGCCGCCGGCGGCCTCGGCCTGGCCTACAGCCGCCTGCTGGCCCAGCGTGGCGCGCACGTGGTGATGCATGACGTGGGCGCCGCGACGGACGGCACGGGTACCGATCCGCAGCGCATCGCCCAGGCGGTGGCAGCACTGCATGCCCAGGGCCTGCCGGTCGAAGCCGCCAGCGGCCCCATCAACCAGCGCAGCGCTTGCCACGCGCTCGTGCAGGACATCCTGCAGCGGCATGGTCGCCTGGACTTCATCGTCCACAACGCCGGCTGGGTGGCCTACGCCGGCATTGAAGTGGTGGAAGACGATGCGCTGGAGCAGATGCTGTGCCTGGCGGCGAAGACACCGCTGTGGCTGGCACAGGCGGCATGGCCTGCGATGCGTGCTGCCGGCGGCGGCCGCATCGTGCTGACCACCTCCGATCGCGCGCTGTACCCGCAGTATGCGCAGCGCGGCCTGTGCGGCTACGCGATGGCCAAGCTGGCTGCGCAGGGGCTGGTCAATGTGCTGGCCCTGGAAGGCGCCGAGCATGGCATCGTGGTCAACGCGGTGTCGCCGGTGGCCAAGACCCGCATGTGGGGCATCGACGGGGAGCCGGATGAACTGCATCCAGAGGCGGTGGCACCCGGGGTCGCCTTCCTTGCCTCTACGCGGTGCCGGCAGGGGGGCTGGACCCTGCGGGCCAGCAACGGCCAGTTCCATGCATTGCGATTGCAGGAAGCCGAACACGTGGCCTATCCGCGCGACCTGCGTGCGGTGGCAGCGGACAGCATCGAATCGGTGGCCCTGCAGTGGCCGGTCATTGCACGGCCGAGTGTCGACGCGCGCGGTTGAACGCGTACCCTAGGCAGGTCTCCCCCTGCCTGCGATGAAATGATCGATCTGCGCCTGCTCCGCCAGTTCGTGGCGGTGGCCGAAGAACTGCACTTCCATCGCGCTGCTGCACGCCTGCACATGTCGCAGCCACCATTGACGGCGGCGATGCGGCGCCTGGAAGACGAGGTGGGTACCGGGCTGATCGTACGCGGCAACCGCACGCTGGGCCTGACCGCAGCGGGGCAGACGCTGCTGGTGGAGGCGCGTGCAACCCTGCAGCACGCCGAACAGGCGCTGCAGCGCACGCGGGAAGCGGCGGCAGGGCAGACCGGCAGCCTGCGTGTCGGCTACGTCGGCAGCGCACTCTATGGGCGACTGCCGGCACTGATCCGCCAGTTCCGCCATGCGTTTGCGCAGGTGCAGCTGCATCTGCACGAAGCCACCTCGCGGCAGCAGCAACAGTGGCTGCGCGAGGGCCGCATCGACCTGGGCATCCTGATTCCGCCGATCATTTGCGCAGAGCTGCATCTGCAGGCGTTCGACCATGATCGACTGGCCATTGCCCTGCCGCGCGCGCATCGGTTGGCCGCACGGCCACGGCTGGATGTCGCCGCGCTGGTGGACGAGCCGTTCGTTTCATGGCCGTCGGCCGAAGGCATCGGCTTCCACGCGCAGGTGCTGGGCCTGTGTACTGCTGCCGGCTTCACGCCACGGGTCGTGCAGGAAGCGCAGGGCATGCACGCAGTGCTGTCGCTGGTGGCCGTGGAAGCGGGCGTGGCGATCGTGCCGGCCAGCATGGCCGGGTTCCGTCCCGAAGAAATCGTCTATCGACCACTGGATGGCGGCAACGCTGCGTTCGAGTTGCAGTTCTGCATGCGCCCGGAATCGCCTGCGCCGGTGCTGCAGAATTTCCTGGCGATGGCAGCGCAACCGGTAGTGTCGTGATTGCCAGCTGAGCATCTGTGCTGCGTGCAGTGGTGCGACGCTGATCGGCGTCGTGCATGCCTGCGGAGTGTGACTCGTCCTGCAGTTCTGCCCTTGGAAATCGCACCTGCGGCAAGCCTGAGGCGCGGGCGCGGACAACCCCTACATACCGCCTCGGCGACAGCACTCAGCATGTCCCCGTCGGCCATCATCGGCCGACTGGGATTGGCGTCCCACAATCAACTCTGGCACGTGATCGGCAGGCGCACGGATGGCGCCTGCGGATCTCGTGACCCGCTGTCCGTGGTGGGCGATGTGTGGGGATCACAATGATCCGCCGGTCAGTCCCAGAGTTGTCCGGTACGCCAACCCGCATCGCCCGCCGCCTGTTCGTGGTCAGCCACGAATGCGCTGATGGCGCTTGCCTCGGGGGTGGCAATGCGCGTCGTGCATGGGGAGTGGCGGCGGGCGGTGCATCTATCTGCTCAACGGGGACGGGTGAACGGATGTTCGGCCATGCAATCGATGATGCCCCCGGGCCACGCCCATGGCACCGATCGCAACAACCAGCAGCGCTTCCATGTTGTTGCAGGTCATTGCCGTAGCCAGGGCGGCACCGGCGTCGCGATCCACGCCGGGAAGGCTCCAGGGCTGCGCCGTGCCGGTGGTCGGAACGCGCAAATGCAGCGCCTGCAGTGAACGCAGTTCCACTAGCGACCGGCGCCAGCGGTGTGTTTGCAGGTGGCCGGCGCTGCGCACAGCTCGAAGTGGAAACTGCCGAGGCGACGCGACATCAGGCTGGAATCGGCCAGTTCACTGCTGTGTATCACCGCAGACAACCCTTTGCTGACTACATCCACGAGGCGGTCATTGAAATCAAGTTCCAACTGCACCTGAGGGTAGCGCTGCTGGAGGCCTGGCAGCACCGGCGGCAGAAAACGGTAGCCGATGGTGTGCAGGCCAATCGGCAGCAGGCCGCGGCGTCGCCAGCTCGGCCTGCGGATGCTGGCGCTGTCCGCGCCGACGCAGGTGCTGCCACTGCTCGCCGCGCGCTGTGCCGGCCGGATGGCAAGCACCCGCTGTGTGTGGAGGGGGTGCTGCTCCGTGCGCTGGGGCTGTCAGCACTGACCGCAGGCGGTGCTCTGCTGCATATGCTGCTGCGGCGGTCGTCGGCCGTTGCCGTGCTCGGAACCGGCAGCTGATGGTACCGGGGCTCCGCTCAGGGCAGACCATCTGCGGCGCCGCGGATGCTCATCCAGGCGCCGCCGCCGGGCGCGCTGCCGGCGCGGACACGGAAACCGTGCAGCCCGGCAATGGCGGCCACGATCGACAGCCCCAGGCCAAAGCCGGGCCCTTGCCCGGCACTGCTGCTGCCGCGGAAGAAGCGCTGGTAGATCAAGGTGCGGTCCTGCGGCGGGATGCCCGGCCCGTTGTCGATCACATCGATCCGGGGCGCGCCGTGGTCGTCCATCGCGCGCAGCAGGATGCGTCCGTGCGCAGGCGTGAACTGCAGGGCGTTGGACAGCAGGTTGGCCACCGCTTCGAACAGCAGTTCGCGGTCGCCGCGCAGCATGCCGATCTGCGGCGCCACCTGCAGCTGCAGATCCTGTTGCTTCTCTTCGGCCAACGGCAGGTAGAACTGGTGCAGCTCCTGCAGCAGGTCGGCGATGTCGACCTCGTCGAAGGCCGAACGGCGCTGGTGGCTTTCCAGCTCGGACACGCGCAGCAGGGCGGCGAAGCGCGCCATCAGCATGTCGGTCTCCGCCAGCGCCTTGTCCAGCGTGTCCGCATGCGGGTCGTGTTCGTCCAGACCCACGCGCATGCGGTAGAGGTGTGCACGCAGGCGCGTGAGCGGTGTACGCAGGTCATGCGCGATGCTGTCGCACACGCCTTTGACCTCGGTCATCAGCTGTTCGATGCGTTCCAGCATGGCATTGACGATGCTCGACAGCCGATCGATCTCATCGCGTCGGTTGGATACCGGCAGGCGTTGCCCGAGGTCGCCGGCAATGATGCGGTTGGTAGCCGCTTCGATCTGCTGGATCCGCTTCAATGGGCGCCGACGCAGCAGATGCCAGCCCACCAGCCCGGGGATGACGGTCAGTGACACGCCCCACAGCAGTGCATCGAGGATGATGCTGTTGACCGCCATCAGCTTGCCGTTCTGGCGCACGAACACCAGTGTCCGGCCATCCCGGGTCACCACGCCGAGCGCGCTGCCACCGCTCTCGTGGCGGCCATCGACCAGCGTCCAACCCGCTACCTGATGCGAGTTGCCATCCAGCGGCAGTCCTTCGGGGATGGCCGTCAGCGGGCCCGCCATCGCCACGCCGGCCTTGTCGAACAGCCCGTACGTATACACCTGGTGCAGGTCGAAGCGCTGGCTGTCGCGCAGCGCGTCATCCAGCGCCGGGCCATCGAAACTCATGAACAGATGGGCGCGCTGCTGCAGGCCCGATTCGGTCAGATCGTTCAGGTAGTCCGAGATGCGCCAGTACATCACGCCCAGCAGCAGGCTGGACCAGGCCACGAACAGGATGCAGTACAGGCCCAGCAGGCGGCTGCTGGATGAGCGCCAATGGTCAGGATTGCGCGTCGAAGACATAACCGGTTCCACGTACGGTCAAGATCGGCTGCGGCCGGCCGGGTTGTTCGATGCGTTTGCGCACCCGGCCGATATGCACGTCGATCAGGTTGGTGCCCGGGTCGAAGTGGTAGCCCCAGACTTCCTGGAACAACATGGTGCGGGTGACCACCTGGCCGGCATTGCGGACCAGGAATTCCAGCAGCTTGAACTCGGTCGGCAGCAGGTTGATCTCCTGGCCGCCACGGCGCACCGACCGGCTCATCAGGTCCAGTTCCAGGTCGCCGGCGCGCAGCACCTTGTCGCTGGCAGCAGCCTGGCCCTGGCGCCGGATCAGCACTTCCACGCGCGCGGCCATTTCATCGGAGGCGAACGGCTTGGTCAGGTAGTCGTCGCCACCTGCACGCAGGCCACGCACACGTTCATCCACGTCCGACAGCGCACTGATCATCAACACCGGCGTGGCGATGCCTTCATTGCGCAGCGTGGTGACCAGGGCAAGCCCGTCGATGCCGGGCAGCATGCGGTCCAGGGTGATCACCGCGTAGCCGCCTGAACGTGCCAGCGCCAGGCCACTGCTGCCGTCGCTGGCCAGGTCCACCTCGAAGCCGTGGCTGCGCAGTTCGGTGGCGATTTCCTCCGCGGTGACAAGGTCGTCCTCGATGGTGAGTACGCGCGGCATGGGCCACTTTGCAGATTGGGACCTGCGCATCCTCGCAACCACGGGCGTGCACTGCAAATGAAAAATGTTTCATGCGTTTTTCGCTGGATCGCAGCGCGCTGTCTTCTATATTCGGCGCCGAACGCTCCCCCCGCGCGTGGAACCTGCTGCCGATGACCCTTCCGTACTTCTCCGTGCCTGCCGCCAACTGGTGCCGGTCGCTGCTGGTGCTTGCCCTGGCCAGCCTGCTGGCCGGCTGCGGCAGGGACGCACCCAAACCAGGCAAGACGACGCCGGAAGTGACCGTGCTGACGCTGCAGAACCAGACGCTGGCGCTGGAGCAGGAACTGCCGGGACGCACCATTGCCTCGCAGGAATCGGATGTGCGCCCGCAGGTGGACGGGGTGCTGGTGAAGCGCCTGTTCGAGCAGGGGCAGCTGGTGAAGGCCGGGCAGCCCCTGTTCCAGATCGAGCCGGCGCTGTACCAGGCCGCCTTGAACGAGGCGCAGGCCAACCTGAAGACCGCCGAAGCGGCCGCCGTGACCGCTCGCCTGCGGGCGCAGCGGATGCAGGCGCTGGGCAAGGACCAGCTGGCCGCGCGCCAGGACGTGGACGATGCCATCGCCAGTGGCCAGCAGGCGGCTGCGGCCGTGCAGGCTGCGCAGGCAGCGCGCGATACCGCCAGCACGCGGCTGGGTTTTGCCACGGTCACCGCACCGATTGCCGGTCGCATCGGGCGCGCGCTGTTCACCCCGGGGGCACTGGTGACATCCGCCCAGGCCGACCCGCTGGCGCGGATCCAGCAGGTCGACCCGATGAACGTGGACATCACCCAGTCCAGCAACGAGTACCTGGCGCTGCGTCGCGCCATTGCCGAGGGGGGCGTGCAGGCCAACAGCGCGCCGGTGCGGCTGCGCCTGTCCGATGGCACCGACTACCCGCTGCCGGGCACGCTGGAATTTGCCGACATCGATGTGCAGCAGGAGACCGGCAGCATCACCCTGCGCGCGCAGTTCCCCAACCCCGAGGGACAGCTGTTGCCGGGCATGTACGTGCGTGCGCAGGTGGGCCAGGGCACGCAGCAGCAGGCGCTGCTGGTACCGCAGTCGGCGGTGGACCGCAGTGCCAAGGGCGAGGCGCAGGCGTGGCTGGTCGACAAGGAGGGCAAGGCGCGGCTGCGTACATTCCGCACCGCCCGCGCGGTGGGCAACCAGTGGCTGGTGCTTGATGGCATCAGCGCAGGCGAGCAGGTGGTGGTGGCGGGGGCGCAGGGCCTTGCCGACGGCATGCCGGTGCGGATGAAGCCCGCATCCGTGGCTGCGCCGGCCGGAAAGGACTGAGCGCATGCTGCCGCGCTTCTTCATCCACCGCCCTGTATTCGCCTGGGTACTGGCGATCTGCATCATGGCGTTCGGCACGATTGCGGTGACCCAGCTGCCGGTCGAGCAGTACCCGGACATCGCACCGCCGCAGGTCAACATCACCGCCAACTACACCGGCGCGTCTGCACAGACGGTGGAAGACAGCGTCACCCAGGTGATCGAACAGCAGATCAAGGGCATCGACCACCTGCTGTATTTTTCCTCCACCAGTTCGTCTTCGGGGCAGGCGCGGATCACGGTCACCTTCGACCAGAGCGCCAACCCCGATATCGCCCAGGTACAGGTGCAGAACAGCGTCAACCAGGCCATCAACCGCCTGCCGCAGGAAGTGCAGCAGCAGGGCGTGACCGTGGCCAAGTCGCAGGGCGACTCGCTGATGGTGGTTTCGCTGTACGACACCAGCCGGCGCATGGAGCGGGTGGACGTTTCCGATTTCCTGGTCAGCAACGTGCAGGATCCGATCAGCCGCATTGCCGGCGTCGGCGAGATCAATGTGTTCGGCTCGGCCTATGCGATGCGGGTGTGGCTGGATCCGCACAAGCTGCGTGCCTACGACCTGATGCCGTCGGATGTGCGCAGCGCGATCCAGGCACAGAACACCCAGGTCACTGCCGGCGAGCTGGGGGCGTTGCCGTCCAGTGCGACGCAGAGCCTCAATGCCACCGTCACCGCGCAGTCGCGCCTGCAGACTCCGGAACAGTTCCGCGCGATCATCCTGCGCACGCTGCCCAGCGGCGCGGCGGTGCACCTGGGCGACGTGGCGCGGGTCGAGATCGGCGCGGAGAATTACCAGACCAGCAGCTTCCTCAACGGCTATCCGGCTGCGGGTTTCTCGGTGACCCTGGCCTCCGGCGCCAACGCGCTGGCCACTGCCGATGCAGTACGCGCGGAGCTTGAACGGCTGCGGCCTACGTTCCCGCCCGGGCTGCAGGTGGCCTATCCACGCGACAGCACGCCGTTCGTACGGGTCTCCATCGAAGGGGTCATCCACACCCTGATCGAGGCGATCGTACTGGTCGTGGTGGTGATGTTCCTGTTCCTGCAGAACCTGCGCGCCACCCTGATACCTGCGATCACGGTGCCGGTGGTGCTGCTGGGTACCTTCGGCGTCCTCGCGGTGGCCGGTTTCACCATCAACACCCTGACGCTGTTTGCGATGGTGCTGGCCATCGGCTTGCTGGTCGATGACGCGATCGTGGTGGTGGAGAACGTGGAACGCATCATCCACGAAGAGCATCTGCCGCCACGCGAGGCAACCGAGAAGTCGATGGGCGAGATCACCGGTGCGCTGATCGGCATCACCGTGGTGCTCGGTGCGGTGTTCCTGCCGATGGCGCTGTTCGGTGGCTCCACCGGCATCATCTACCGGCAGTTCTCGATCACGATTGCATCGGCCATGGCGTTGTCGGCGCTGGTCGCGCTGACCCTGACTCCAGCGCTGTGCGCGACCCTGCTCAAGCCCTCGTCGGCGCAGAAGCCGCCGGGGCGCTTCTTCGCCGCGTTCAACCGCGGCGTCGAACGCAGCCAGTCGGCCTACCAGGGCAAGCTCGGTGGCGTGGTGTCACGTCCGCGGCGCTGGATGGCGTTCTACCTGTTGCTGGTGATCGCCATGATTGCCTTGTACGCGCGCATGCCCACCGGCTTCCTGCCGGTGGAGGACCAGGGCCAGGTGACCTTCCAGTTCTCCACGCCGGAAGGCACGCCGATGGCGCGCACCGAGGCGCTGGGCGAGCAGATCAGCCGTTACTTCATGGAGCACGAGAAGCAGAACCTGGACGTGGTGTTCGTGGTGGTCGGTCGCAACAACGCCGGTACCGGCCAGAATGCGGGGCAGGGCTTCCTGGCACTCAAGCCCTGGGACGAGCGCAAGGGCGACAACACCGCAGCGGCGATCATCGCGCGCGCCAATGCCTATTTCCGCAAGCTGCCCGATGCCAAGGTCAACGTGCTGGCGCCGCCGGCAGTGCGCGGCCTCGGGCAGTCAAGCGGTTTCGAACTGTGGCTGCAGGACACCAGCGCGGCCGGACGCGTAGCGTTGCAGGCCGCGCAGGAGCAGGTGGTACGCGCGGCCGGCGAAGACGACGGGCTGACCTCCGTGCGCTTGAACGGGCTGGGCGACAAGGCCGAGCTGCGGCTGGACATCGACCACGCCCAGGCCAGCGCGCTGGGCCTGGCACAGGCCGACATCAATTCCACGCTGTCTGCCGCCTGGGGTGGCAGTTACATCAATGATTTCCTGGATCGCGGCCGGGTCAAGCGTGTCTACATGCAGGGCGACCAGCCCTACCGCAGCGTGCCCGACGACATCGGCCAGTGGTACGTGCGTGGCGGCAATGGTCAGATGGCCTCGTTCGCCAGCTTTGCCAGCAGCCATTGGGCACGTGGGCCGCAGCTGCAGCAGCGTTTCAACGGCCTGCCGGCGATGCAGATCCAGGGCAGCGCGGCCGAGGGGCGCAGCTCGGGTGAAGCGATGCAGCGCATGCAGGCGCTGGTGGCTGATCAACCCGGGTTCGACCTGCAATGGAGCGGGCTGTCCTATCAGGAACAACTGGCCAGCAACCAGACGCTGTACCTGTACGCCGCTTCGATTGCCTTCATCTTCCTGTGCCTGGCCGCGCTCTACGAGAGCTGGACGGTCCCGGTGGCGGTGGTGCTGGTGATTCCGCTGGGCGTGATCGGTACGGTGCTGGCGACCACGGCTGCGGGCTTCGTCAATGACATCTACTTCCAGGTGGGGTTGCTGACCACGATTGGATTGTCGGCAAAGAACGCGATCCTGATCGTGGAGTTCGCCGAAGCACGCTACCGCGCCGGCAGTTCAGCGGTGGAAGCGGCACTGCAGGGCGCGCGCCTGCGCCTGCGGCCGATCGTGATGACCTCGCTGGCCTTCGTGGCAGGCGTCATCCCGCTGGCGTTGGCCACCGGCGCCGGCGCGGTCAGCCGGCGTGAAATCGGCATGAGCGTGATCGGCGGCATGCTCTCCGGAACGGTGCTGGCGGTGGTGCTGGTGCCGCTGTTCTTCGTGCTGGTACGGCGGGTGGGCAGGGCGCGGCCGGTGCACTGAGGGCAGGGGCGTCGGCTGTCACCTTCCTGCCGCAGCGCCATCACCCGGTCTTGGCCCGGGCATCGGTAGGGTTGATCGTCCCCGTCCCCCCACGGAGACCTGCCATGTGGTTGCTTGACCGACTCTGGCCCTCGCGCCCTGCGCTGCCCGCCGCGACGCTGCCGCCTGCAGCGGACCTGCCCGCGCGTCGAACGCCGTTGAAGCGTCCGTTGCGCGTCGGCCGGGCCAGCATGGCCCCCTGGCAGAAGATCGCGCCGCCACCCCGGCGCAGCCGCCACTAACCGGTGCGATCAGAGGGGTGGTTGACCCCGTCGCTGACCGGAACGGTTCCCAGCGCGAACGGATCGATGCCTTCCAGGCAGGCTACGTTGTAGCCGTACTGGTCCGGGTTGGAGCGGCGGCGGTGGTGCGTGTAGATGCCACAGACGTCGCAGAAGTAGTGCTCGGCCACGTGCGTGTTGAACTGGTACAGGCGTAGATGGGCCTGGCCACGCACGATATGCAGCCCGTCTTCGGCCACGCTGGCGGCGATGGCGCCGCGGCGCCGGCACATCGAACAGTCGCAGCGGCGCGGGTCGACGATGCCCTCGGGCAGGTCCAGCAGCAGCTCGACGGTGCCGCAATGACAGCTGGCCCGGTGCTGCGCTTGTACGGCGACGCCGGCCACGGTGGTAATGCCCATCCTCGCTCCCTGTATACCCTTGGTGGACGCCAGTATGCGCCCGCCGGCGCCAGCCTGAACCGTCGTGGATGTCGCCGTGAGGCGGCTTGTGGCTAACTATGCCGCCCCGGGACCCCGACAGGATGCCAGTGAAAGCCGCAGGACGATGGATGACAGGATGTGTGATGGTGCTGCTGGCGCTGTGGGTGGCCGGTCTGCTGACCTACCAGATGCCCGGGCCGGGCTGGCTGGGCGTGACCGCAGCGACGCTGTGGCTGCTGGCCGCCGCCTGGGCGGCGTGGCAGGTGGCGCGCGGCCGTGGCACACGCCGGCTATGGGCGGCTTTTGCCGGCGCTCTGGCGCTGGCGGGGTTGTGGTGGCTGCTGCTGACCCCACGCCAGGACCGCGACTGGGCCGATGACGTGGCGCAGCGCCTGCACGTGGAATCCTTCGATGGCCGCCACGTGGTGCTGGACAACGTGCGCGATTTCACCTGGCGCAGCGAGACCGACTACGACGCGCGCTGGGTGCGCCGCAGCTACGACCTGGACCAGCTGCGTTCGGCCGACCTGGTGCTGTCGTACTGGATGGGCCCGGCGATCGCCCACACCCTGGTCTCGTTCGGATTCGAGGACGGGCGCCACCTGGTGTTCTCGCTGGAAATCCGCAAGGAGCGCGGTGAATCGTTCTCGGCACTGGGCGGCTTCTTCCGCAAGTTCGAGATGACGCTGGTCGCGTCCGAAGAAACCGACATCATCCGCACCCGCACCAACGCGCGCGGCGAGGATGTCTACCTGTACCGCCTGCACGGCCTGGACCGCAACCAGCTCAAGACCCTGTTTGCTGCCTACATCGACCAGGCACGCCAGCTTGATGCCACCCCCGGCTTCTACAACACGCTGACCAGCAACTGCACCACGATCGTCTTCGACCTGGCGCGGCATATCGCCCCGCGCCTGCCACTGGACTACCGGTTGCTGGCCTCGGGCTACCTGGCCGAGTACGCGCAGGAGGTGGGCGCGCTCACGCCTGGCGTGCCGTACGCCGAACTGCATGCCAAGGGCCGCATCACCGAGCGCGCGCTGAAGATGGCACCCGACGATGATTTCTCCACCGTGATCCGCCAGGGCATTCCCGGCACCGAGCAGGACCCGCAGCAATGACCCCGATGATCCTGTTCCGCTGGCAGCGCGTGCTGCCGGCGTTGTTGGCTGCTTTCCTGCTGCTGGGCGGCAGCGGCTGCGCGATGGTCACCGTCAAGCAGGTGGCGTCCAGCGATTACCTGGTCAACAAGCGTGCCGATGTGCTCAACACCGGCAAGCTCAGCCCCGCCTCGCGCGAGACGCTGAGTGCGGCCGGGCTGGACGAATCGCAGTGCGAGAAGGACTTCCTGGTCTGCCGCAGCACGCTGTTGATGACCGATGACCTCAACGTCGAGCAACGGTTGTCGACGCTGTCCGAGCTGTGGGTGAAGGCCGCTCTGGCATTGACGCCGAAGAAGCAGGCGGCCAACGAACCGCCGATGAGCGATGCAGCGCTGGATGCGTGGCTGGAGGCGGCGCGCTATGGCTACGCCTATCTGTTCTACAGCGGGCGCTCGCCCTCCGATCGCGCGTTCGAAGACCGGCAGACGCAGGTGCGCGATTACTACAACTATGCTGCCGAGAAGGCCGCCGTGGTGTTGTTCGCGCGCGCCCGTGCCGCAGCGCTGGCCGGCGAGGACTACACCAGGCCGGTATCGGCGGGCAGCTGGACGCTGGCTTCCGATTTCCAGCGCCTTTCATTGAAGAGCATCCCCAAGCAGCTGGTGCCGGCCGGTACCGTCAGCTTCGTCGGCATGCGCAGCACCTATCGCCGCGATGGTTTCGGCGCCGAGCTGGTGATGGTGATGGACCCGCCGAAGCTGGTGGTGCCGGCCGTCGCCGCCGAAGGGGCCAAGGCCGAAACGGCGCAGGCGCAGGCCAGCAAGGACGAGCAGGAGGAGGGCGTCCGCCGCGGACGACGCCACCAGCACGATGATTCGGTGCCCGAGTACAGCGAGATGTCCTCGATCAACGTCACGGCATTGCTGCGTTTTGAAGGCAACACGCTGGAAGACGTGATGCGCACCCGCCAGGTGCTGCTGGATGGCTATTCGCCCGAGGCCACCGAGCGCATCACCCTGCATGGCGAAGAGGTGCCGCTGGCGGGCAACTTCACCGCCGCCTACGGCCTGTGGCTGGCGCAGAGCGGGTTCGCCACGCAGTCGCTGCGTACCCTGTTCGGCATGAGCGAGGGCATCGGCGAGCCGCACATCTACCTGATGCAGCCGTGGGACCCGAACCGCCGCATCATCTTCATGCTGCATGGCCTGGGCAGCAGCCCGGAAGCGTGGGTGAACCTGGCCAACGAGATCATGGGTGACCCCGAGCTGCGCCAGCAGTTCCAGGTGTGGCAGGTGTACTATCCGACCAATGCGCCGATCGCGCTGAACCGCTATGAGATCGCCAACGCATTCAACGACACGTTGAAGCACTTCGACCCCAACGGCAGCACGCGCGCCTCGAAGGACATGGTCTACATCGGCCACAGCATGGGTGGCGTGCTGGCGCGCCTGCTGGTCAGCGACTCGGGCGACGTGCTGTGGAACGATCTGCTGGCCAACTACAACCTGAAGGGCGAACGCCTGAAGCGGGTGCAGTCCAAGCTGGGTCCGCTGCTGCACTTCAGGGCCGAACCGAACGTGGAGCGTGCGATCTTCATCGCCGCCCCGCACCAGGGCACGGACATCGCCGGCAACAAGGTCGGCCGCCTGATCGGCCGCCTGGTGCGCCTGCCGCTGACCATCCTCGGCAAGTTCGAGGATGTGTTCCTGGCACTGGCACAGGCCGAGCAGCAGGCCGATGGCACGGCCAAGCCGAAGATTCCCAACAGCATCGACAACCTCAAGGCCAGCGACCCGTTCGTGAAGGCCGCTGCGCAGCTGCCGATCACGCCGGGCCTGAAGTACCACTCGATCATCGCCCAGCGCAAACCGGAACTGCCGGTGGAGAAATCCGACGATGGGCTGGTGCCTTACTGGAGCTCGCACCTGCCGGGCGCGCTGTCGGAGAAGGTGATCATCTCCGGCCACAGCGTGCAGGAGACGCCGCAGGCGGTGCTGGAAGTGCGCCGCATCCTGCACCAGGACATCGATGAAGTGGGTACGGTGGCGAGGCCATGACGTAACGCTCTCCAGGCGTCTACACGCGACGTGCGATCACCGTGGCGAACACCGCCAGGCCCAGGGTGATGGCCAGGCACAGGATGTAACCGGTATGCGGGGCGCTTTCCACGAACAGTGCGAACAGCGCGCCGGATACCGCCAGTGCGGTGGTCACCGACAATGCTTCGCTCAACTGCAGGGCCGAGGTGTTCGCGCCCTGTTCGTGCGGCGGTGACAGTGACAACGTCAGTACCGACAGGCTGGCGTAGATCATGCCCATGCCGAAGCCGGTCAACGTCCAGCCGACCAGGGCGACCGGCAGTGGCACCGCAGTGAACAGCACCGCCAGCGTCGCGGCGATGCCCACGGTCATCAGCGGTGCGCCCACGCGCAGCAGTTGCTGCCGCGACCAGCCGCGCTGCTGGTGACCCTGCAGCCACGAGCCGGTGAACCAGCCCAGCGCACCCAGGCTCAGCACGGCACCGGCCCAACTGGGTGACAGCCCACGCTCGCGCTGCAGCAGCAGGGGCAGGTAGGCCTCGCAGGCGAAGAACGCGGCAGCGGCCACACCACGCAATGCGATCACGCTGGGCAGGCCACGGCGCAGGCGCAGGGTGCCGGCGGGCAACAGGCGATGCACGCAGAACAGCAGCGCCAGCATCGCCACGCCGATGCACAGCAGTGCCGGTACGCCCTGTTGTTGCCCGCCCAGATACAGCAGCAGGGCAGCCAGGGAGGCGCCGCTGGCCCAGCGCACGATGTTGCCGCGGGCATCATCGACAACATCCGTGGCTGCAGCCTGCATGCGCGCCAGCGCCGGACGCAGCAGCAGGCCGGCCGGTATCGCCAGCAGCGGCACCGCCAGGAACACCCAGCGCCAGCCAAGATGCTGCACGATCACACCACTCAGCGCCGGGCCGATCATCGACGGCACCACCCAACCGGCAGAGAACGCGGCGAAGACCTTCGGCCGCAGATGCTCGGGATAGGTCCGGCCGACCATCACATACAGCGACACCGAAATGGCGCCTGCGCCCAGGCCCTGCAGCAGGCGTCCGGCCACCAGCATGCCCATGCGCAGGGCGAAGCCCGCCAGCAGCAGGCCCAGCACGAAGCAGGCCAGGCCCCACCATAGCGGGCGTGCGGGGCCGTGGCGGTCGGCCCAGCGGCCGGCCAGGGTCATGCCGATCACGCTGGTGGCCAAGGTGCCGCCGAAGGCCAACGCAAACAGGCGCAGGCCGTCCAGGGCCTGGGCCACGGTCGGCATTGCTGCGGCCACCGCCAGTGCCTCGAAGGCATGCAGGGAGACCAGGGCGACCATGCCCAGGGTGGTGGCGCGGTAGCGCGCGGACAGGATGGAGGAATCGACCGGATCGGCCGTGGCAGCGGGGGAGGGCATCGGGTTCCTGCGGGGGCGGACGGGCCGCGCTTGTCATCTGGCGGCGATGGTAGCAGCATGCCACCTCAACCAAAGTTGAGGTCAATCGATGCTGGCACAGGACATGAGCGTCGGCGATGTCGCCCGCCGCAGTGGGGTGGCCGTCTCTGCGCTGCATTTCTACGAGCGCAAGGGGTTGATCAGCAGCCTGCGCACGTCGGGTAACCAGCGTCGCTACGCCCGCGATGTACTGCGCCGGTTGGCGGTGATCCGTGTGGCGCAACGCGTGGGCATGCCGCTGGAAGCGGTGGCACGTGCGTTCGAGAGCCTGCCGCAGGGGCGGGCGCCGACCAAGGCCGACTGGGCCAAGCTGTCGGCACGCTGGCAGGTGGAGCTGGAGGAACGTATCCACATGTTGCAGCTGCTGCGCGACGAGCTGACCGGCTGCATCGGCTGCGGTTGCCTGTCACTGAAGCGCTGCCGCCTGGCCAACCCGGATGACGTGCTCGGCGAGCGCGGCGACGGCCCGATGCGCTGGGGCTGACCGTGCGGGTGGGTGCCGACCGTGGTCGGCACGCTCGTTACCAGACGGTGATGGTTTCGCCGCTCTGGATGCCTTCTACCGCGCGCTGGAAGGCCAGTGCCGCGCGCTGTGCGGTCACCGCTTCGAAGCCGGGGAAGTAGGGGCCGTAGGCTTCCATCGATTCCACCAGCACGTTCGGGCTGACCACGTTGATGCGCAGCCCGCGCGGCAGCAGTTCCAGCGCCGCCGCCCGCACGAAACCTTCCAGCGCATGATTGACGGCAGTGGCGTTGGCGCCATCGCGGATCGGCTGCGCGCTGACGATGCCACTTGTCAGGGTGATCGAGCCGCCAGCGTTGAGATGGTGCTGCGCGGCCAGTGCAAGGCGTACCTGGCCGAGCAGCTTGTCCTGCAGGCCGACGTTGAACTGTTCGGGTGTCATCTGCTGCAACGGGCCGAAATGCAGCTTGCCGGTGGTGGAGATCACCGCATCGACCGGGCCGGTCTGCGCGAACAGCTCGCGCACGCTGGCGTCGTCGGTGAGGTCCACGCGCAGGCTGCCGCTGTGGCGGCCGGCAGCGAGGATGTCGTGCTGCTGGCCCAGGTGGCGGGCGACCGCCTGGCCGAGGGTGCCGCTGGCACCGACGAGAAGAATCTTCATGACAGCTCCTTGCGAGAGGGGATGGATGCAGTCTGCGCCGTCACCGGCTGGTTTGGTAAGCGGCGTATGATTCGCATATTCCGAACCATGGGTTTGCAATGGATACCTTGCGCTGCATGCAGGCCTTCGTCGCCGTGGCCGAGCACGGTAGTTTTTCCGCCGCCGCCAGCCGCCTGCAGGTCTCGGCGGTGATGGTCGGCAAGTACATCCAGCAGCTGGAAGCGCACCTGGGCACCGCGCTGCTGCAGCGGAACACCCGGCGCCAACGCCTGACCGAAGCCGGCACTGCCTACCTGGCCGGTTGCCGGCAGGTGCTGGAACAGGTGCAGCAGGCCGAGGCGGACGTGGCCGGGCTGCAGGTGCAGCCACGCGGGCTGTTGCGGGTCAGTGCGCCGACCACCTGGGGCAGCTGCGTGCTGGCTCCCGTGTTGAGCGAGCTGCTGCGGGCACAGCCGCTGCTGAACATCGAGCTGGACCTGAGCAATCGCCGCATCGACCTGATCGAGGATGGCTTCGATGCAGCCATCCGCGTCGGTCCGCTGCCGTCGCAGGAACTGGTGGCGCGGCCGCTGCCGCCGTATGCGATGAGTCTGTGTGCATCACCGTCGTACCTGCGCCGCCGTGGTACGCCGCGCACGCCCGCCGATCTTGAAGGACATGATTGCCTGAGCCACCTGGCCTGGCGCGGCGGTCACGGTTGGCAGCTGGCCAATGGCGAACAGGTCGATTGGGAAGCGCGGTTGACCAGCAATGACGGCTACGTGCTCCGCGAAGCAGCCGTGGCGGGCGCAGGCCTGGTGCTGCAGCCGACCGCGCTGCTTGCCGGCGAAATCGCAGCGGGACGATTGAAGCCGCTGCTGCGCGACCATCTGCCCGAGCCACGGCCGATGCACCTGATCTACCTGCCCGACCGTCGCCCACGACCCCGGCTGCAGTGTTTCGTTGATTTCGTCATGGCCAGGCTGGGCGCGTAGATCCACGCATGCGTGGATGGCGGTGGGTGCCGACCGTTGGTCGGCACACCTGTTTCAATCATTGGCCGCAGACAGTTCCTGCCCACGCACCTGCGCCGCACGCAGTGCCTTTTCCACCAACGCTTCAAACCCGCCGGCCTGGAAGCTCTCGATCGCCGCCTGGGTGGTGCCGTTGGGGGAGGTCACCCGGCGCCGCAGTTCGGCTGGGCTTTCACCGGCTTCGTCCAGCATGCGCGAGGCGCCCAGCAGTGTCTGCACCACCAGCGTGCGCGCCGCTTCTGCAGGCAGGCCTTGTGCGATGCCGGCCGCTTCCATTGCTTCGGCCAGCAGGAACACATAGGCCGGGCCACTGCCGGATACGGCGGTGACCGAATCCATCTGCGCTTCGTCGTCGATCCACACCGTGCGTCCCGCGCTGGCCAGCACGCGTTCGGCCTGCGCATGCTGCTGCGCATCCACCGCTGGCGTGGCATACAGGCCGGTGACCCCGGCGCCGAGCAGGGCCGGGGTGTTGGGCATCGCGCGCACCACCGGCAGCGTGCCACCCAACCAGCGCTGCAGCTGCGGGCTGGTGATGCCGGCGGCGATCGAGATCACCAACGGCTCCTGTGCCTGCGCCAACACCTGCAGTGACTGGCAGACCTCGCGCAGCACCTGCGGTTTCACCGCCAGCAGCCACGTGTTGCCCTGCGCCGCCGCAGCGGCCGCGTTGTCGTAGGTCTGCACGCCGAAATCGGCAGCCAGTTTTTCGCGCAGTTCGGCCACTGGCTCGGCCACGTGGATGTGGGTGGCCGGCACGCCCTGCCGGATCAGGCCGGCAATCAGGCTGCGGGCCATGTTACCGCCGCCGATGAAGGTGATGGGATCAGCTGCCATGGGAATCTCCTTGGAATCAGGCCGGGCGCGGACGCGCGCCGAACAGGGCGGTACCGATGCGCACCAGGGTGGCACCTTCGGCGATCGCTTCAGCGTAGTCGCTGCTCATGCCCATCGACAGGGTGTCCACCTGGGCATGAGCGGCAGCCAGCGCCTCGAAAAGTGTGCGCATGCGCACGAACGCGTCGCGCCGGCGCTCGGTGTCGGGCCATGGCGCGGGAATCGCCATCAGGCCGCGCAGGCGCAGGTTCGGCTCGGCGGCGATGGTTGTCGCCAGCGCGTCCACGTCGTCCGGCGCGCAGCCGTGCTTGCTCGACTCGTCATCGATGTTGACCTGGATGAGTACGTTCAGCGGGCCGCGTTCAGCGGGGCGGTAGCGGGCCAGCGCGCCGACCAGCTTGGGCCGGTCCACGCTCTGCACCCAATCGAAGTGCGTGGCCACCGGTTCGGCCTTGTTCGACTGCAGGTGGCCGATCAGGTGCCATTCCAGGCCCAGCGGCTGCAGTTCCTGCATCTTGGCCAGCGCTTCCTGCACGTAGTTCTCGCCGAACGCGGTCTGGCCCTGCGCGGCAAGCGCAGCCACGGCCTCGGCCGGCTGGGTCTTGGACACCGCCAGCAGGCGCGGCGGTGGCCGCCCGGCGGCAGCGGCGGCGTTGTGCAGGTTGCTCAGGATCTGGGGCAGGGGAGTGGCCACGTAACGCGTTCCGTTCAATCAGGAGGCTATACTGCCGCCCGGGGAAAGATCCTTCCAGTCGAAGCCGTTATTGGGGAGTAGCCGCTCATGGATATCGCCGAGCTGTTGGCGTTTTCCGTAAAGAACAAAGCGTCCGACCTGCATCTGTCCGCAGGCCTGCCGCCGATGATCCGCGTGGACGGCGATGTTCGCCGGATCAACATTCCAGCCCTGGACCACAAGCAGGTCCACGCGCTGGTGTACGACATCATGTCCGACAAGCAGCGCCGCGATTACGAGGAGTTCCTCGAAGTCGATTTCTCCTTCGAGATCCCGTCGCTGGCGCGCTTCCGTGTCAATGCGTTCAACCAGAACCGTGGCGCCGGTGCGGTGTTCCGTACCATTCCGTCCGAAGTGCTGACCCTGGAAGACCTGGCCTGCCCGCCGCTGTTCCGCGAGGTGATCCAGCAGCCGCAGGGCCTGATCCTGGTGACCGGCCCGACCGGTTCGGGCAAGTCGACCACGCTGGCGGCGATGATCGACTACATCAACAAGAACGAGTACGGCCACATCCTCACCGTCGAGGATCCGATCGAATTCGTGCACACCTCGCAGAAGTGCCTGATCAACCAGCGCGAAGTGCACCGCGATACGCACGGCTTCAATGAAGCGCTGCGTTCGGCACTGCGTGAGGACCCGGACATCATCCTGGTCGGCGAACTGCGTGACCTGGAAACCATCCGCCTGGCGCTGACCGCCGCGGAAACCGGCCACCTGGTATTCGGCACCCTGCACACCAGTTCGGCGGCCAAGACCATCGACCGCATCATCGACGTGTTCCCGGCCGGCGAAAAGCCGATGGTGCGCTCGATGCTGTCCGAATCGCTGCGCGCGGTCATTTCGCAGGCGCTGCTGAAGAAGGTCGGTGGCGGTCGTACCGCCGCCTGGGAAATCATGGTCGGCACCCCAGCCATCCGCAACCTGATCCGCGAGGACAAGGTGGCGCAGATGTATTCGGCCATCCAGACCGGCCAGCAGTACGGCATGATGACCCTGGACCAGCACCTGCAGGACCTGGTCAAGCGCAGCCTGATCACCCGCAACCAGGCCCGCGAATACGCCAAGGACAAGCGTCTGTTCGAGTAAGGCGAGGCAATGGCGGGGCAGGGCGCGCGAATACGTGGCCGGCCCCGCGCTGTTTCCTCCACCGACCGATTCCTGGTACATGCCCCATTGGGAGCCCGCCGTGAACACCACCGCGACCACCATCGATTTCACCTCGTTCCTCAAGCTGATGGCGCACCAGCGCGCCTCGGACCTGTTCATCACTGCCGGCATGCCGCCGGCGATCAAGGTCAACGGCAAGATTTCGCCAATCACCCAGACGCCACTGACGCCGCAGCAGAGCCGCGATCTGGTGCTGAACGTGATGACGCCGGCGCAGCGCGAAGAATTCGAAAAGACCCACGAATGCAACTTCGCCATCGGCCTGTCCGGCGTCGGCCGCTTCCGCGTGAGCTGCTTCTACCAGCGCAACCAGGTCGGCATGGTGCTACGTCGCATCGAGACGCGCATCCCGACCGTGGAAGAGCTGAGCCTGCCGCCGATCATCAAGACGCTGGCGATGACCAAGCGCGGCATCATCCTGTTCGTCGGCGCTACCGGTACCGGTAAATCAACCTCGCTGGCAGCGATGATCGGTTACCGCAACCAGAATTCGACCGGGCACATCATCACCATCGAAGATCCGATCGAGTTCGTGCACAAGCACGAGGGCTGCATCATCACCCAGCGCGAAGTCGGCATCGATACCGACAGCTGGGAAGCCGCGCTGAAGAACACCCTGCGCCAGGCGCCGGATGTGATCATGATCGGCGAAGTGCGTACCCGCGAGGGCATGGACCATGCCATCGCCTTCGCCGAAACCGGCCATCTGGTGCTGTGCACGCTGCACGCCAACAACGCCAACCAGGCGATGGACCGCATCGTCAACTTCTTCCCGGAAGATCGCCGCAACCAGCTGTTGATGGATCTGTCGCTGAACCTCAAGGGCGTGGTCGCGCAGCAGTTGATTCCTTCGCCGGATGGCCGCTCGCGCAAGGTGGCGATGGAGATCCTGCTGGGCACGCCGCTGGTGCAGGACTACATCCGCGACGGCGAGATCCACAAGCTGAAGGAGCTGATGAAGGAATCGGTCCAGCTGGGCATGAAGACCTTCGACCAGAGCCTGTTCGAACTGTACCAGGCCGGTGAGATCAGCTACGAGGACGCACTGCGCTACGCCGATTCGCAGAACGAGGTGCGCCTGCGCATCAAGCTCAGCCAGGGCGGCGATGCCCGCACCCTGTCGCAGGGGCTGGATGGCGTGGAGATTTCAGAGGTCCGTTGATCACCGCGTACATGGCGGTCCCCGGCATGCGGGGGCCTGTGCCATGGCGAGCACTACAGGGGAGTGCATATGGATATGCCGTTGGCCCGCAACGTGGTATTGATTGATTTCGAGAACGTCCAGCCGCCTTCCCTGAAGGAGCTGGCCGCGCCGGGGTTCACGGTTCTGGTATTCGTCGGTGCATCGCAGGCACGCATCAGCATGGATGTGGCTGAGGCCATGCAGGCATTGGGCAGCCAGGGTCGTTACATACGCTGCCATGGCAGCGGCCCCAACGCGCTGGATTTCCACATCGCGTTCTATATCGGCGAGATGGCGGCCAGCGATCCCAAGGTGTTCTTTCACATCATTTCCAAGGACACCGGTTTCGATCCGTTGGTGGCACACCTGAGGTCGCGTGGCCTGCAGGCAGGCCGCTGTACCTCCGTGGCCGATCTGCCGATGTTCCGCTCCGCGCGGCAGAAGGCTGCTGCAGCTGCATCGCCTGCAACGAAAACCATGCCGCCGGATACCCGGTTGGTGCATCTGCGCGACTGGCTGGTGCGGCAGGACAAGGCGCGACCCGGTTCAAAGGCGGCACTGCACAACTCCATCAACAACCTGTTCCAGAAGGCTTTGCCTGCGGGTGAAGTCAACGCGCTGGTGCAGCAGCTGCAGCAGAAGAAGTGGATCGTGCTGGAGGGCAACAAGGTCTGTTACCAGGTAGCCGCCATGCGCGCCTGAGCGGCACTGGCGTCGCCCCTGCAGGCTCTGCGATAGTCGCGCGGTCACCGCGCTCGCGGGACAGGGGGAGCCGGCACCCTGCCGGCGTGACAACACGAGGTTCGCATATGGAAATGCACGATCCGTACCGTGCGCCGGCGGCAACGCCTGCGCGTCCACCGGTGCTGCAGTCCGCGCAGGACAGCTTCGCCACATCCAACCAAGCGGTGTATTACTCGCCGCCGACGATGAAGATCGCCGCGCTGTCGCTGGCCACGCTGGGCCTGTATCCGCTTTACTGGTTCTGGCAGAACTGGCGCGCCATCAAGCGCGAAACCGACGGCAACCAGTGGCCATGGGCGCGCGCGCTGTTCTCACCGATCTGGGCATTTTTCTGCTTCAGCGATCTGCGTGATATCGCGCAGTCGCGCCGCCGGCAGCTGGCCTTTGCGCCAGGTCTGCTGGGGGCGCTGTTCTTCCTGCTCAATTTCGCCGGTCGGCTGCCCCATGGCGGCGCGCTGCTTTCGTTGTGCACCTTTGTGCCGCTGCTGCCGGTCAACAGCCTGCTGCGCCGCTACCATCTGGACGAGAAGGTGGACATGCGGCGCATGGACCGCTTCGGCGTCTGGCACGTCCTCATGCTGCTGCCTGGCGTCGCGCTGCTGTTGCTGGCGATCCTGGCGATTGTGGCGGGCGAACTGCATTCATGAAATCCAGTCATGACCGACTGCCATCCAGGTCGTTCAATCCGCTGCCCCCGCAGGCGTATCGTCATCGCTCCCCTACTGGAGCACGACGATGCAGACACGTGAACTCGGCCGCAGCGGCCTGAAAGTCTCCGCCTTGGGCCTGGGCTGCATGGGCCTGAGCCACGGCTACGGTCCCGCCGTCGAGCAGAGCCAGGGCATCGCTCTGCTGCACGCGGCGGTCGAGCGCGGCGTGACCTTCTTCGACACCGCCGAGGTCTATGGACCGCATACCAACGAAGACCTGCTCGGCAGGGCGCTGGCACCGCACCGCGACAAGCTGGTGATCGCCACCAAGTTCGGCTTCAAGGACGCACAGGTCGACACCGGCCTGGACAGTCGTCCGCAGAACATCCGTGCGGTGGCCGAAGCCAGCCTCAAGCGCCTGCGCACCGAGTACATCGACCTGTTCTACCAGCACCGCGTGGATCCGAACGTGCCGATCGAGGATGTGGCCGGCACCGTGCGTGACCTGATCGCCGAGGGCAAGGTGCGCCACTTCGGCTTGTCCGAAGCCAGTGCCGCCACGGTGCGTCGCGCGCATGCCGTGCAACCGGTGGCTGCAGTGCAGAGCGAGTACTCGCTGTGGTGGCGCGAACCGGAACGCGAACTGCTGCCGGCGCTGCAGGAACTCGGCATCGGCTTCGTGCCGTTCAGCCCGCTCGGTCGCGGCTTCCTGACCGGCGCGATCAATGCCGACACCACCTTCGCCGACAACGATTTCCGCAACACCGTGCCACGCTTCGAAGTGGAAGCGCGTCGCGCCAATCAGGCGCTGGTTGACCGCATCACCACGATCGCGGCGGCGCGGGGCGCCACCCCGGCACAGGTCGCGCTGGCCTGGCTGCTGGCGCAGGCACCGTGGATCGTGCCGATTCCGGGTACGACCAGGATCCATCGCCTGGAAGAGAACCTTGCCGCCGCCGACCTGCCGCTGTCTCCCGCGGAGCTGGAGCGCATCGCGCAGACGCTGCAGGAGATCGCCATCGTCGGCGAGCGCTACAACGCGCAGCGCGCAGCGCAGGCCAAGGGCTGATCGCAGTGGGTGCGGACTTTCGTCCTGTGCTGGGTGCGGACCGTTGGTCCGCACGCCTCACCCCACCATCGGCCCGCGCAGCGCATCAAGCACCGTACGCATCGCCACGGTGATGTGCCGGCGTGACGGGTAATACGCGTAGTAGCCATCGAAGTGCGGGCACCAGTCATCCAGTGTTGATTGCAGGCGGCCTTCCAGCAGGGCCGCCTGCACCTGGTCTTCGGGCAACCAGGCCAGTCCGCTGCCGGCCAGCGCTGCAGCCCGTGTCATGCCCATGGTGTTGAAGGTCCATTGGCCGGAGACACGGATGCTGAGTTCGTTGCCGTCCTGGCCGAAATCCCACGGCATCAGGCCGCCATGGGTGGGCAGGCGTAGGGTGATGCAGTTGTGCGCGGCCAGATCGTGCGGATGCACCGGCGCCACGTGCTGGCGGAAGTACGACGGTGCGCCCACCACGCGCATGCGCAGCGGCGGACTGATCGGCAGCGCCACCATGTCGCGTGCCAGGCGCTCACCGAGACGGATGCCGATGTCGTAGCGCTCGGCGACGATGTCGGCCAAGCCGTAATCGGTGGTCAGCTCGACCTTCAGGTCCGGGTACTGCTGCAGCAGCGGTGCCAGCCTGGGCCAGGCCAGGTATTCGGCGGCGTGGCCGGTGGCGTTGATGCGGATGGTGCCTGCGGGGCGCTCGCGGTACTCGGCCAGCGCGGCCAGTTCGTCTTCGATCTCGGCCAGGCGCGGGGCCAGGGTTTCCAGCAGGCGGGCACCGGCCTCGGTGGTGGCGACGCTGCGGGTGGTGCGGGTCAGCAGGCGCACGCCCAGTCGCTCTTCCAGCCCGCGCATGGCGTGACTGAGGGCGGATTGCGAGACGCCTAGCTGGGCAGCGGCCTTGGTGAAGCTGCCTTCGCGGGCAACGTGGACGAAGGCTTGCAGGTCGTTGAAGTTTTCACGCGGCATGAGGGGATGATACGGCCGGGCTGCGCCCGGCGCCCGCGGTAGTGCCGGCCGCTGGCCGGCAACCTCAACAGCAACAGCCGAAGCAAGAGCAAAAGCTGGTTCCTGTGGGATGGCGGGGTGGGTCCGGTTGCAGGGGACGCTGCAAGTACGTCCCTGTAAGCTCGGTCGCGCCATCCATGGCGCTCACGCCCCTGCAACCGGACCCACCCCGCCTTCGACAGTTTCCCGGTGCTGTTGGTAGATGCTGTTGGTAGGTGTCGACCTTGGTCGACACGTAGATCCACGCCATGCGTGGATGCGTACCCGGTGGTACCGGCGCTGGTCGGTAAATGCCGATGTCGATTTGTGGTTCCGTGGTTCGTCGAATGGGTACTTTCCAGACAACAGGGAGCAGCACATGAGCACCGACAGCAAACCCAAGGGCCCGGCGTCCTATTTTCCTTCCATCGAAAAGACCTACGGGCAGCCGGTGACGCATTGGCTGGGGCTGCTGGCCAAACGGCCGGGCTTGAAGCATATGGAGCTGGTCAGCTTCCTGAAATCCGAGCACGGGCTGGGCCATGGCCACGCAAACGCCCTGGTCGCCCACCACCTGGCCACCCGGCGCTGAGACAACCGCTCCACCGAGCGCAGCGACCCGCTTCTGCTCTTCTTTTCTCTCTACGTGGCTGGACGCGCACGGAACCTGTCCGGGGGCCGGGTGGGTGGGCTGTGCAGGGGCGTGAGCCGCATGGGCCCGAGGCATGCCTCGGGCGGGTTGGGCAGGACGCTCAACCCCGGTCTTGCCGTGCGCGCGGGATAGCGCGCACGAGCAAGCGGCGACCGAGCTTACATGGACGTACTTGCAGCGCCCCCTGCACAGGCCACCCCCCCCGCCCCCGGGCCGAATAGGCGGGCCGGAGCCCACCCGCCCGGCCCACTGCCAGATTCGGAGGCAGTATGCCGCCCAGCCACGAGCGGCTGCGCCGTTCGCCGCAACTCCCAACTGAACGATTTCATCTGCAACTGTCATGCAGATCGTGTCTAATACCGCTCCCCACCCGTAGTGCCCCCACCTGTATGTCCCTCCAATCCCATGGCCCGGCGCCGTGCGACGACGCTGACGGCCACCTGGTCACCGCTGGCCCGCTGACCCCGCCGCCCGATGTTGCCGGCACCCCCGCCGATGAGAAGGCGCTGCGCCACTCGGTCGCCGAGGACGTGCAGGGCATGGTGCTGGCCATGCTCGTGGCCTCACTGGGCCTGGCGATCTTCGCCAAGGGCGGGCTGATGATCGGCGGCATGGCCGGCATGGCCTTCCTGCTGCACTATTCGATGGGCTGGAACTTCGGCCTGGTGTTCGTGCTGGTCAACCTGCCGTTCTACTGGGTGGCCGTGCGCCGCATGGGCTGGGAATTCACCCTGAAGACGTTCGCAGCGGTCACCGCCTGCGGCCTGCTCACCGACATCCTGCCGCGCTGGGCGGACTTTTCGCATATCGCGCCGCTGTACTCGGCGCTGGTCGGTGGCGCGCTGTCCGGCCTGGGCATCCTGTTCTTCATCCGCCACCGCGCCAGCCTCGGCGGCATCGGCATCCTGGCGGTGTACCTGCAGCGCACCCGCGGCTGGAGCGCCGGCAAGGTGCAGATGTCCTTCGATGCGTGCCTGATGGTGGCCGCGTTCTTCGTGCTGTCGCCGTCGAAGGTGATGTACTCGGCCATCGGTGCGGTGGTGCTCAGCCTGGTGCTGATGTTCAACCACCGCCCGGGCCGCTACATGGGCGTCTGATTCCGCATTCGGCGGATCGCCTGCCCAGGCGCCACGCGCCCCGGTAGCGCCGGGCCATGCCCGGCGGATGCGCATCAGCCGCGCGCTGCCTGTACCCACGGCGGTGCCAGCTTCAGCAGCGTTGCATGCACCGGGCAGTCCTCGGCATGCGCGCCCGGCAGGTAGCCCAGGCTCATCAGGAACTCGCCGGTGATCTCGCCGCCGGTGAAGCGGAACGTCTTCTTGAACAGCTTGACCCAGTCGGCCTTGCTGCGCGGATGGTGTGCGTCCAGCCAGGCGGCGAAACTGCCGTGGCTCTGGCGCAGCTGCTGGATCACCTGCGCGTTGTGGATCGCCGCCAGCACCTTCAAGCGGTTGCGGATGATGCCCGGGTCCGATAGCAGGCGCTCGATGTCCTGCTCGGCGTAGGCGGCGACGCGATCAACGTCGAACGCGTCATAGGCCGCGCGGAATCCCTCGCGCTTCTTCAGGATGGTCTCCCAGCTCAGGCCGGCCTGGTTGATCTCCAGCAGCAGGCGCTCGAACAGTTCACGCTCATCGCGCTGCGGGAAGCCATATTCATTGGCGTGGTAGTACTCGTGCACCGGATGGCCCGGGGCGATGCGGCAGTATCCGCTCATGGTGTGGCCGCCTCCGCGCGGTCGTTGCTGCGGTCAATCTCCAGCTGGCCTGCCGCGCCGTCAAGCAGCAGCGTCGGCCAGCGCGGCGGCTGCATGGTCAGGCGGCCGTCGCGCAGGGCCTGTGCGGCCCCGTCCGAGGTGCGCTGGTCAACGTCCTGGAAGGAAACCTCACCCTCCTTTCTCCAGCCAGCCGGTTCACGCACGTGCAGCTGGCAGCGCGGACCGCTGTACACACTGGTCAGGCACAGCAGCACGTCGTCTTGGCCATCGCCATCCAGGTCACGGCGCAGGGTGACGCAGCGGTTGTCGCCGGTCTTGTCGTCGTCCAGGCAATCGCCCGCATCCAAGCGACGGTCCAGTACCGCCTGCCACCAGTCATCGGCTGGCGATGCGGTGCCCTTGGCCTGCACGATCCGGGACTTCAGGCTCGCCAGGTCGCGCACGCCATCGTCGATGTCGTTGTCCCAGCGTGACTCACGCTTCTGCCGGGCCAGGGCCTGCACGATGATGCTGGAGGCGCGGGTGTCGGCCGCCAATGACGGTGCTTTCTGCAGCGTGCGCAGCGCCTGCACACCGCGGCGGCCCAGCTCGAAACGCAGCTGGTCTGCAGCGTCCGCGGTCATCAACGCCGGATCGGCGCGCAGGCGCTTCATCTGGCTGGCCAGGGTGATGCGCACCGGATCGATCACCGGCGAGATCGCCAGCAGGGCGGTTGCCAGCACGGCCCAGCACATCCAGCGGTTGACCGGCTCAAGCCGATGCAGCCAACGCCCGTGCCGACGCAGTGCGGCGAAGGCGTAGCCGATGGCATAGCCGGCAATCAGCACGGCGACCGCCACGCCCCAGAAGCGCGAGAGGGTCCAGCCGTACTGGCTGACCCGCAGGGACATCGCATACAGCGCCAGGCCGGCGTAGATCGGCAGTGCCAGCAGGCTGGCCTCGACCAGCCGGCGCAGCCATGCCGGGTAGGGCGGGGTGCCGTCGTCGTGCTGGTAGACCGCGTTGGCCAGGCTGATCAGCAGCACCGCCAGCACCAGCAACAGGCTGGCGGCCGAGCGCGTGGCCCACAGCGGCGCCAGCCCGGTGAACGGCAGCGACAGCATGAACAGCACCGCGATGAACGAAAGCAATGGCAGCAGGCCGCGGCAGATCGCGAAGAGCACCTGGCGGGTGATCTGCATCGCGCGATGCTGGGTGCGCCCGATCAGCACGCCGAAGCCTGCCAGCATGCCGGTGGCCAAGGCGATGAAGGCATCGCTGCCGAACAGGACGTGGAAAAAGTCGACCTTGACCATCCGGAACAGCGCCGCCCACAGCCACAGCAGCAGCCAGGTCAAGCCGGTGAACACCGCCGCCAGCACCAGGGTCAGCCCGTTCTGCCAGGCGCGTTCGAACAACGCGCCATAGTCGGCCCGCCAATGTCCGCCATGCAAGCGGAACTGCCACCACGGCAGGGCAATGAACGTGGCAACGGCCAGGCAGATCGAGAGCGGAACCTGCAGCACGGCCGCATACAGCGCGGTTTCTCCGCTCAGGTTCCAAGCGGTCCAGGCGGCCAGCGCGAGGACCAGCAACGAGGCCAACCCGGCGTGCAGCCACAGGCGCCATGCCTTCAGATCGACCAGCGTCAAGGCCACTGCGGTGGGCACGGTCAATACCCAGGCATACCAGCAGTAGCGCCAGCCGATGTCCCGGAACGGCCATTGATCCGCCAGTTCCTGGGCCGCGAAAAGCATCAATCCCTGCAGCAGTGCGATCAACACGATCATGCTGCGGGTGGGCCATGACAGCGTTGCATCCTGCTGCATCGGGTCGTCCTCCTTGCAAGAGCGCCATCCTAGCCCATCCCTTCGCGCCCGCATCCGGTCGCAGCGGTTAGAATGGCGCCCATGCCAGTAACGCCGACTTCCCTCGCCAATCACCTGCTCGTGGCGCTGCCGTCGCTGATCGACGCTACCTTCGCCCGCACCGTCGCGCTGATCTGCCAGCACGACGAGAACGGGGCAATGGGGGTGCTGGTCAACCAGCCGTCCGAGTACACCCTGGGCGAAGTGCTTGCGCAGATGGATATCGCTACCGGCGATGGCGTCCTGCAGGCGCGTCCGGTGCTCAATGGCGGACCGGTGCATCCCGAGCGTGGCTTCGTCATCCATGACGACGCGCGCGCGTGGGATTCCAGCCTCGTCGTCGGTGACGGCCTGTACCTGACCACCTCGCGTGACATCCTTGAGGCGATGGCGCGCGGCGAAGGCCCGGCCAATGCCGTGGTCACCCTGGGCTGCGCGGGCTGGAGTGCCGGCCAGCTGGAAAGCGAACTGTCCGAAAACAGCTGGCTGACCGTGCCGGCCGATGCCGAACTGGTGTTCCAGCTGCCGCTGGAACAGCGCTGGCAGGGCGCCGCGTCGCGCATTGGCGTCGATCTGTTCCGGCTGACCGATTACAGCGGCCATGTCTGAGCCGGCCCTCATCCGTCGCGATGGCACCGTACTCGGTTTCGATGTCGGCTCGCGCCGGATCGGCGTGGCGATCGGCAGTGCCTTCGCCGCGCATGCACGCGCGGTGGCCGTGGTCGATGTGCACGGCAATGGCCCCGACTGGGCGGCGATCGAACGCCTGCTCAAGGAATGGAAGCCCGATGGCCTGGTGGTCGGCGATCCGCTGACCCTGGACGGCCAGGACCAGCCCAACCGCAAGCGCGCGCAGGGCTTTGCCCGCCAGCTGCGGGAACGTTTCAAGCTGCCGGTGGAGATGATCGACGAGCGTTCCAGCTCGGTCGAGGCCGCCCGCCGCTTCGCCGTCGAGCGCGCCGAAGGGCGCAAGCGTCGTCGCGACGCGGCTGCGCTCGATGCCGTGGCTGCGGCGGTGATCATCGACCGCTGGTTGTCGTCGCCGGACGACGCCATTCCCATTCCCTGACGATACGAACCCCGCCATGACCGCCCAGCAACTCGATGACTCCGGCCGCCTGCGCCACCTGTTGACGCTTGAAGGTCTTCCCCGCGACACCCTGGTGCAACTGCTCGACCGCGCTGGCCAGATCCGCGATGCCGCGGTCGGCCGTGTCGGCAACAAGCGCCACGTGCTGGGCGGATCGGCGGTGTGCACGTTGTTCTTCGAACCCTCCACCCGTACCCGCAGCTCGTTCCATCTGGCGGCGCAGCGGCTGGGGGCGGACGTGCTGAACTTCGACGCCTCCACCTCGTCCACGCGCAAGGGCGAAACCGCCTGCGACACGCTGAAGAACCTGGAAGCGATGGGCGTGCGTGGTTTCGTGGTGCGCCACCCCGATGACGGCGCCGTGGCGGCACTGGCTGCCGTGGCGGGCGAGGGCACCGCGCTGGTCAATGCCGGCGACGGCCGCAGCTCGCACCCGACCCAGGGCCTGCTGGACATGCTGACCCTGCGCCAGGCCAAGGGCCCGGACTTCTCGAAGATGAAGGTGGTGATCGTCGGTGACGTCAAGCACTCACGCGTTGCCCGCACCGACCTGCATGCCCTGCGCACGCTGGGCGTGGGCGAGATCCGCGTATGCGGCCCGCAATCGCTGTTGCCCGACGACGACACCCTCAAGGGCTGCGTGGTCGGTGATGATTTCGACGCGATGCTGGAAGGCGTCGACGCGCTGATGATGTTGCGCCTGCAGCGCGAGCGCATGGAAGAAGGCCTGGTGCCGTCGCTGGAGCAGTACCACGCACAGTACGGCCTGAACACCGCACGCTTGGCCCGCGCCGGCAAGGACGCCGCCGTGCTGCACCCGGGCCCGATCAACCGCGGCGTGGAAGTGACCGATGACGTGGCCGACGGCCCGCAGTCGTGGGTGCTGCGCCAGGTCGCCAACGGCGTCGCCGTACGCATGGCCGTGCTGGAAACCCTGCTGGGTTGATACCCCGAGACCCGGTTGGGTGGGAATTTGCCTTGAACTACCTTGGTGGGTGCCGACCGTCGGTCGGCACATAGGGGATCACCTTGAACTGCCTCGGTAGGTGCCGACCGTTGGTCGGCACAGAGCAATCAGTCCCATGAAGCGCTGGGCGCAACCATTGATTGGCTACAGGCCTACCTGCATCGGAGTAGTTGCCCGATAGAAGGGCACTGCCGGCAGGCACACGCTTGTGCCCATGAACCGTGCACGTCTATGCCTTGGCCGCCATTCCCGGATCGGGCAATCCTACATCCTGACCACCGTCACTCAGGGGCGTCGACGCTACTTCGACGATGCCACTGCCGCGAAGGTGGTGATGGACGTGGTCCGCCGCATTGATGCTGACGGCCTGACACACTCACTTGCCTATGTGGTCATGCCGGACCACATCCATTGCCTTGTGGAACTCCGCGCATTCTCGCTGGATTACATCATGCAACGCTTCAAATCGAGCAGTGCATTGCGGATCAACCGCATGTTCGGCCGATCAGGGCGATTCTGGCAATCGAGCTATCACGACCACGCGATCCGCTCCGATGAATCACTGTACCGGCATGCGATGTACGTGTTGGGGAATCCGATCAGGGCAGGGCTGACCGCACAGCTTGGTGAATATCCCCATGCGTGGTGTCGATGGCAGATCGAAGGGAGGTTCCAGGCAATTGAACACATTGGATTGGAGAGATAGTGCCGACCAACGGTCGGCACCCACCGACATACGTTTTCCAGCAGGGGCCGTGGTTCAGCGCTTCTGGGCGAACAACCACGCCCACATCGCTGCGTCGGCGTAGGTGGCATCCCAGGCATTGTGGTTGCCCTCCGCGTACTCGGTATAGCGCACGTCACGCGCGCCGGCGGTCTGGAACGCGGCATGCAGCCGGCGATCATCATCCGGTGGCACCACATCATCCAGCGCGCCGTGGAAGATCCAGATCGGGGTGCGCTGCAACCGTTGCGCGATCACCGCATGAGGGTCCGCTACGTTCGCCACCTGCTCAACGAACAGGGTAGGGCGTACCGCACGTGGTGCCAGCACCGCACCGCAGACCGGCACGATCGCGGCAAAGCGCTTCGGATCGTCCAGCGCGATGTTCCAGCTGCCATAGCCACCCATCGACATTCCGGTCAGGTACTGCCTTGCCGGGTCAGCGCCGAATTCAGCGATTGTGGCGTCCAGTGCCGCGATCGCCACCCGGTTGTTGCGGCCGCTCCATTCCTCGGCGCCGGGGACCTGCGGAAACACCGCCAGCGCGGGGAAGTCGGCCGCGTGCCGGCGCAGGTACGGGCCCAGGCCTGCGTGGGTCTGCTTCACGCCATCGCCGCCGCGCTCGCCGGAGCCGTGCAGGAAAAGCACCACCGGCAGCGGACCGGCCGCGCGCGCGGCAGCGGCCGGGATGAACACCTGGTAGTAGGCGGTGTCGCCGTCCACCTTCACCGCGCGTGCCTCGAAGTGGCCGCGCGCACCGGGCGGCGTACTGGCACACCCGGTCAACATCAGCAGGACCAGCAGCGGCAGCCAGCGCAGAAGCGATCGAAGCATGGCGGTTCCCATGAGGGCGATGTCGCCTCGATGGTAGTGCGCCGCGACCGGCCCGGCATCGTGCGCCGCATCACTGCGGGCGCGGGAAGCTGGCGATGATCTCCAGCTGCTCCTGTGCTTCGGCATTGCCGCCTGCGGCCGCGGCCTGCACCTGCGCCATGTCCGGGTGCAGCACCACCAGCAACGGGTTCTCGCACACCGGGCACACGTACTCGGTGGCGTCCTCGTCCAGTTCCATCACCATTGCCCGCGAACTACCTTTCCACTCGCAGGCGGCACAGGTGTGCAGCTGGTCGCGCCAACCCGGCGCAAAGTAGTTTTCGATCGTCGTTGCCATGGCAGTTCCAGTCAGTGCAGCAGGACCATGGTGGCCAGGCCGAGGAAGGTGAAGAAGCCCATCGAGTCGGTCACCGCTGTCAGGAAGATGCCGCTGGCCAGCGCCGGATCGAAGCCGAAGCGCTTCAGGCCCAGGGGCACCAGCACGCCGGCAAGCGCCGCGAACAACAGGTTGCAGGTCAACGCGATGGCGATCACGGCCGAGAGCCCGGGTGAGTGGAACCAGGCGAGCACGATCAGGCCCAGCACAGAACCGAGCACCACGCCATTGAGCAGGGCCACCCGCACTTCCTTCCACAGCAGCGTGCGTGCGTTGGAACTGCCGACCTGGCCCAGTGCCAGGCCGCGCACCATCAGCGCCAGCACCTGGGTGCCGGCGTTACCGCCGAGGCCGGCGACGATCGGCATCAACACCGCCAGGGCGACCAGCTTGTCGATGGTGCCCTCGAAGTGGCCGACCACGCTGGAGGCCAGGAACGCCGTGCACAGATTCACCGACAGCCACATCAAGCGGCGGCGCATCGCGCGCCAGACCGGGCTGAACAGATCTTCATCCTCGTCCAGGCCGGCGGCGCCCAGCGCCTGGTGCTCGGCCTGGCCACGGATGATGTCGACCACGTCATCGATGGTGATGCGGCCGATCAGGATGTTGTTGTCATCCACCACCGGCGCGGAGATCCAGTCATGGTCGGAGAACTGCCGCGCCACTTCCTGGTCGCTCTCGCCGACATCGATGGCAGGCTGCTCATCGTCGATCAGGCGGTTGATCGGGGTGGTGTCTTCATGGGTCACCAGTGAGGCCAGCGACACCCGACCCAGGTACTGGTGGCGGCGGCTGACCACGAACAGGTGATCGGTGTGGTCCGGCAGTTCGCCGCGCAGGCGCAGGTAGCGCAACACCACATCGACGTTGACGTCGGCGCGTACCGTCACCACGTCCGGGTTCATCAGGCGGCCGGCGCTGTCCTCGGGGTAGGACAGCACCTGCTCCAGGCGCTCGCGGTTCTCGCGGTCCATCGACTTGAGGACTTCGTCGATGACCGTATCCGGCAGGTCTTCAACCAGGTCGGCCAGATCGTCGATGTCGAGGTCTTCGACCGCGGCGATGATTTCGTCCGGGTCCATGTCCGCGAGCAGGCTTTCGCGCACGTCGTCGCCGACGTGGACCAGCACCTCGCCGTCATCTTCCGGATCGACCAGGCCCCAGACGATCTCGCGCTTGCCCGGCGGCAGCGATTCGAGCAGGTTGCCGATCTCGGCCGGCGCCAGGGTATTGACCAGACGGCGTACCGGGCCCAGCCGGCCGCTGTCCAGTGCATCGGACAGCATCCGCAGTTGGCGCGCAGTCTTGTCGTGGCGTACGGCCTCAGCCATCGCAGCTCCCGCGGGATAAGAAAAGCCGCGATCCCAGCAAGGATGCGGCAACAGGGGTGTTCAGCGCGTCATTATCGCAAGGGGATGTTTCAGCGCATACCCCGCGGCCTGCGGCCATCGGGGTCCACGCATTCAACCTTATCCCCCGCCTGTCGGCGCGCCCCTTGAACAACAAGGGGCTGTTGCTGCGGATCGAATCTGCCTGGGGCCGGCGGCCAGCGGCGCCACACACTCCGCCGGGCATGGCCCGGCGCTACCAAAGGTGGCACGCGGCGGTAGCGCCGGGCCGTGCCCGGCGAGCGCGTAGCGCGGGGTCAGGACGCGTCCGCCACCAGCGCCAGCCAGCGCTCGATGCCGCGGCGGTCACGCATGCCCAGCAGCTTCGGTGCGCGTGCGCGCAGGGCCCCCAGGTCGGCATCACGGACGGCCCGGCGTACTTCCAGCAGGGTGCCCGGGTGCAGGCTGAACTCGGTCAGGCCCAGTGCCAGCAGCAGCGGGGTCATCCGTGCGTCGCCGGCGATTTCGCCGCATACCGCTACCGGAATGCGATGGCGTGCGCCGGTCTCGATCACCATCTGCAGCAGGCGCAGCACGGCCGGATGCAGCGGCGAATACAGTTCGCCCAGTGCTTCGTTGTTGCGGTCGGCGGCCAGCAGGTACTGCACCAGATCGTTGGTGCCGATCGACAGGAAGTCGACCAGGTCGATGAAGCTCTCCAGCGCCAGCGCGGCGGCGGGTACTTCGATCATCGCGCCCAGTGGTACGTGCTCGGCCACCATGTGGCCCTCGGCGCGCAGTTGCTCGCCCAGTTTCAGCATGCGCCGGCGTACCGCCAGCAGTTCGTCGCGGGTGCTGACCATGGGCACCAGCACGCGCAGCTTGCCGTAGGCCGAGGCGCGCAGGATCGCGCGCATCTGGGTATCGGCCACCTTGGGCCGGGCCAGCGACAGGCGCACGCCGCGCAGGCCCAGCGCCGGGTTTTCCTCGTTGCTCAGGGTCAGGCCGGTGCGGTCGGCCTTGTCAGCACCCAGGTCGAGGGTGCGGATGGTCACCGGCCGGCCGCTCATGCCCAGCGCCGCATCGCGGTAGGTCTGGAACTGTTCTTCTTCGTCCGGCAGCTCGTTGCGCTGCAGGAACAGGAATTCGGTGCGGTACAGGCCCAGGCCATGGGCGCCCAGCGCATGCGCTTGGGTCACATCTTCCAGCGATTCGGCGTTGGCCAGCAGTGCGATGTCGACCTGGTCGCGGGTGCGGCTGGGCTTGCTGCGCAGGCGGCCAAGCTCGCGCTGCTCGCGTGCGTGCTCCTTCAGGCGCGCGCGGTAATCACGCAGGTTGTCGGCCTGCGGGTTGACGGTGACGCTGCCGTCGGCGCCATCGATGATCAGCACGTCGCCGTCGATCACCTTGTTCAGCAGCTGCGGCACGCTGACGATCAACGGCAGGTGCAGGCTGCGGGCGAGGATCGCACTGTGTGAAAGCGCGCTGCCAGCGCTGGTGACGATGCCGACCACACCGTGCGATTGCAGCTGGGCCAGCTCGGAGGGGGCGATGTTGTCGCAGACCAGGATTTCGCCGGCCAGGCCCTTCACCGCTGCGGGCCGCTCGGGCTGCAGGAACGCATGGATGCGCCCGATCACATGGTCGAGGTCGTCCATGCGGCTCTTCAGGTAGGCATCGTCCATGCCATCGAAGACTTTGGCCAGGCGGTCGCGCTGCAGGCGCAGCGCGTAGCCGGCACTGTAGGGACCACTGCGGATCAGTTCGTCCAGGCCGAACAGCAGTTCGGGATCGTCCAGCAGCAGCGCATGCAGGTCGAGGAACTCGCCGACCTCCTGGTTCAGCGCGCCATGCAGGCGCTGGCGCAGGTCGTGCATTTCCGTGCGCGCCGCGTCGACTGCGTGGTGCAGGCGCGCCAGCTCGGATTCAACCTGGGAGGGGGCGACGCGCTGTTCGGCCACTTCCAGCGCATGCGGCAGGCGCACGCGGGCGCGGCCCATTGCCGTGCCGCGGGCGGCGCCGTGGCCGGCCAGCAGCTGTACCGGCCGTTGGCCGGTAGGTGTTTGGCCGGCGCGCGCGCGCGGCACGCTCAGTTGTCCTCGTCGAAGCGACGCTCGAACAGGTCGACCACCGCGTCCATCGCGGCGACTTCGTCTTCGCCGTTGATGCGGATGGTGACCGGCGTGCCTTGCCCGGCCGCCAGCAGCATCACGCCCATGATGCTCTTGGCGTTGATCTCACGGCCCTTGGCGGCCATGGTCACGTTGCAGCGGAACGGCGCCAGGGTCTGCACCAGCTTGGCGGTGGCCCGGGCATGCAGGCCCAGGCGGTTGCTCACAGTGAGTTCTCGTTCAAGCATCGTCGACTATCGCTCCATTACGGGTGCCCGCCGCCGCAGTGGCGGGCAGTTGATCCAGTCCCTGTTCCGGATAATTCATCACCCGCAGCAACATCGGCAGACTCAGCGCCGACACCCGGCGAACCGGGGTCCCCAACCGGGCCAGCTGCCCGGCAAGGTTGGCAGGGCTGGCGCCGTACAGGTCGGTCAGGATCAGCACGCCATCACCCCCATCGACCCGCCGCAGAGCGGCCGAGGCGAGCGGGAGCAGAGCATCCAGGTCTGCGTCGAACGGTACTTCGAAAGCTTCGGTCTTCAACGGCAACTGCCGCAGAAGCCGGGTCGCCACGTCGAGCAGGGCGATCCCGACCCCAGGATGTGTTACGAGGAGAATGCCACAGGTCATTACTGCACGTTAACAGGTCAAGGTGAATTGGCGATAGCAGCAGGAGAGGGGCACTGTGTCCCGTATTCAGCGTTGTTCGGGTCAGAGCGCTTTTTCGTTGAAAAAGGGCCCCGACCCCATCCGTTTTTTCGATGCCTGACAGAGATTCATCCACGCATGGCATGGATCTACCGTGTCGACCAAGGTCGACACCTATCCACAGTGCAACTCCGACCCGCCGCGATCCGTCAGAGGCGGGGCGGTGTGGGGGTGCAGGACCGTTGGCGCCATGGATGGCGCCATCGAGCCCCCAGGGATGGGTTTACGGCGTGTCCTGCGCGCCCACACCGCCTCGCCGTCCCAGGGAATCCGATGTTGCTGTTGCTTCGGCTGTTGCTGTTGACGTTGCCGTGGCTTCTGCGGGTGCCGGGCGCAGCCCGGCCGACCCTGTCAATCCTGTTCGCGGTGGTACGTCGCCACGTCTTCCCAGCCCATCTCACGCGCATGGCGCGCCAGGCGTTCGGCCAGGAACACCGAGCGGTGCTTGCCGCCGGTGCAACCGAAGGCCACCGTCACATAGCTGCGGGTGCCATCGCCCAGCTTGGGCAGCCAGGTGTCCAGGAAATCCATCAGCTGCGCCAGGTAGCGCTGCACATCCGGCTGCGCCTCCAGGTAATCGCGCACGCCGGGCTCGCGGCCGCTCAACGCACGCAGTTCCGGATCCCAATGCGGGTTGGGCAGCACGCGCGCGTCGAACACGAAGTCGGCCTCGGCCGGCACGCCACGCTTGTAGGCGAACGATTCGAACAGCAGCGACAGGCGGCTGGCATGGCCCATCGCAAATTCAGTGATGATCCGGCGCCGCAGCTGGTGCACGTTCAACGCACTGGTATCGATTACCGCATCGGCTTCGCGGCGCAGCGGCGCGATCAGCTCGCGCTCACGGGCAATCGCTTCGGGCAGCGACAGGCCCAGCTGGCTCAGCGGGTGCCGGCGGCGGGTGTCGGCGTAGCGCTTGAGCACCGTTTCATCGCTGGCCTCGAAAAACAGCACCTTGGCGTCGACGCCGGCATCGGTGGCCAGCTGCCGCCAGCTGGACAACTGGGTCAGGTCGCTCTGCCCACGCACGTCGATGCCCACCGCCAACCGGCGCGATGCTGCGCCGTCGTGGTGGCTCAGCACATTGCGCACGAAATCCGGCAGCAGCTGGATCGGCAGGTTGTCCGAACAGTAGTAATCCTGGTCCTCGAAGGTCTTCAGGGCGACGGATTTACCCGAGCCGGACAGGCCGCTGACGATGATCAGGGTCGGGGCGGTGGGAGTGACGGTGCTCATGGACGGGCTCTTCGAAGGGCAGGGGGTCAGGGCGTTCGTCGTTCCAGCAGGTTGCTGTGGCGGGCGATGAACATCGCCGCCGGGTCGATACCCTTGGTACGCAGAATGTGCAGGCGGGTGGCCGCCTCGGTCAGGACGGCCAGGTTGCGGCCGGGCATCACCGGCAGGGTGATCAGCGGCACGTCCAGGTCCAGCACGTGGCGCGTGCCCGAGTCGCCGGTCAGGCGCTCATAACCGTGGGGGGTGGGCTCGGTCATCGGCTTGGTCAGGTGGACGATCAGCCGAAGGTACTTGTTCTTCTTTACAGCGGTGTCGCCAAACATCTCGCGCACGTTCAGCACGCCCAGGCCGCGCACTTCCAGCAGGTCCTGCAGCAGTTCCGGGCAGGTGCCATCGAGCACGTCGGGGGCGATCTGGGTGAACTCGGGAGCGTCGTCGGCCACCAGGCGGTGACCGCGGCTGAGCAGTTCCAGGGCCAGCTCGCTCTTGCCTGATCCCGCTTCACCGGTGATCAGCACGCCGATGGAGTAGATCTCCATGAACACGCCATGCAGGATCACCCGCGGCGCCAGCGTCCGGGCCAGGTGGTAGGACAGATGGTTGAGCAGTTCGTGGCCGCGCTTGGGTGACAACCACAGCGGCGTGCCGGATTCATCGGCGGCCGCGCGCAGGTCTTCCGGGCACGGCTGGTTGCGGGTCAGCACCAGCGCCAGCGGATGCGACTGCATGATCTTTTCGATGGTTTCCCAGCGCTGGCGTGGTTCCAGCGCGTCCAGCCAGGACAGTTCCTCGGTACCGAGGATCTGCACCTTGTTGGGATAGATCGCATTGAGATAGCCGGCCAGCGAAGGACGTCGCGAGACCGTATTGCCGGCCTCCAGCTCACGCTTCTCGCCGGATTTGCCCGCTGCCCAACGCAGGCCGAGCCGCTCACGCTGCTGTTCGAACAGTTCGCGGGCAGTGATGCTGGTATTCATGCGGCGCTCGCCGGTGGGGTCAGGTCCAGGGCCTGGCGCAGCTCCCGTGCATCACCGGCCTCGCGCAGCGCCTGGCGGATGCAGGGCGCGGAAAACAGCTCGGCCAGCTCGGACAGCAGCATCAGGTGTTGATGGGTGTAGTGGGCGGGAACGGCCATGGCGAACACCAGGTCCACCGGCTCGTCACCACCGAAATCGACCGGGGTCTGCAGGCGCAGCAGCGCGCCACGGGGGCGATCCAGGGTCGGCGCACGACCATGCGGGATGGCGATGCCGTAACCGATCGCGGTACTGCCCAACGCCTCGCGCTGGCACAGGTTGAGATAGATCTGTTCGGCGTTGGCCTGGCGGCAGGCCAGCAATCCGGCCGCGGCCTGCAGGACGCTGTCGCGGTCGGTGGCCGTGCAGAGCTGGGTCTGCACGGCCGCCAGGAGGTCAGTCAGGGGCATGTCTGCGGGGAGCGGTGGCGATCAGCCACCATTGTCGCCCACCGGCAGCGGTGCGTGCTGCTGTTTTTTCTCCTTGTGCTTGATCACCAGGCGGTCAAGCTTGTCCGCCAGCAGGTCGATCGCCGCATACATGGTCTGCGCATTGGCTTCAGCGTGCAGGGTCTGACCCGGAATATTGAGGCTGGCATCGACGTGGTGCTCGGTCTTCTGCAGCTTGAGCGTCACCCGCGCTTCGCAGTGCTGGTCGAAGTGTTTGCCGATCCGGGCCAGCTTCTCCTCTACATAGGACTGCAGGGCCGGGGTGACTTCGACATCTTTGCCAAACGTTTCGATGCGCATCGGGTTTCTCCTTTGATCGGATGTGCCAATGAACCTCTCCGCCGGGCGCGGCGGCGCGTCAAACGATTCTGACTCTTTCGTGCGAGGCGGAGATGTTCATGGCCTCACGATACTTCGCCACGGTGCGCCGCGCTACTGGGATTCCCGACGATTTGAGCAGGTCAGCCAGCTTGGCGTCAGAAAGCGGCTTGCGTGGGTTCTCGTCATCGATCAGGCGCCGGATCATGGCCTGGATGGCGGTGCTGGACGCTTCGCCGCCGCCGTCGGTGTCGATGCCCGAAGCGAAGAAGGCGCGCAGCGGCAAGGTGCCGCGTGGCGTACGCACATGTTTGCGGGCGATCGCGCGCGATACGGTGGATTCGTGCAGGCCCAGTTCGCCGGCGATCTCGCGCAGGGTCAACGGGCGCAGTGCCTGTTCGCCGAATTCAAGGAAGCCGGCCTGCTGCTGGATCAGGCTTCGCACTACCCGCAACAGCGTCTCACCTCGCGCCTGCAGGCCCTTCAGCAGCCAGCGCGCCTCCTGCAGCTGGCCGCGCAGATAACCGGCATCGGCGTCACCGCAGCGGCGGATCATCTGCTCGTAACCGCGGTGGATCACCAGCTTGGGGCCGGCATGGGCGGCCAGCGCGGCGCGCCAGATGCCATTCTGCCGCCATACGACGACGTCGGGCACCACGTAGGTGTCCTGGGCGAGTGGGGCGATCTGGGTGCCTGGGCGCGGGTCCAGCGAGCGCAGCAGGGCCACGGCGGTCTCGACCTCGGCCAGCGGCTGCTTCAACTGCTGGGCCAAGCCGGTCACGCCCGAGCGCGGCAGTTGTTCCAGTGGGCCGGCGGCAACCTGCCGGGCCAGGGCCAGGCAAGGGGTATCAGCAGGAAGCACGTCCAGCTGCAGTTGCAGGCATTCGCCAAGGCTGCGTGCGGCCACGCCGACGGGGTCGAAGCGCTGGATCTGGTGCAGCACGGTCAGGATTTCGTCTTCACCGGCGTGGATCGCCGGCAACAGCGCTTCGGCGATGGCCGAGAGCGGCTCGCGCAGATAGCCGTCGTCTTCCAATGAATCGATCAGCGCGGCGCCGATGCTGCGGTCGCGCTTGGACAGGTGGGTCAGGTGCAGCTGCCACAGCAGGTGGTCGGCCAGGGTTTCGGTTTCGGCAACGCGTTCGGCGGCACTGCCGTTGTCGTCGTCGTCATCGAAACTACCGCCGCTGCCGCCACTGCTCCAGTCCAGCTCGGCAGGCGCCCAGTCGTCGCCGCTGCTTTCAGCATTGTCGGGCGGGGCGTCATTGTCGCCGCCCGCGTCCTCGCTGCTGCCGTCCTTGTCGACACCGGCGCCTTCGTCGCTGCTGTCGGACCAGTCCAGCAGCGGATTGCTCTCCACCGCCTGGGCGATTTCCAGCTCCAGCTCGGTCGTGGACATCTGCAGCAGCTTGATCGCCTGCTGCAGCTGGGGCGTAAGCACCAGCTGCTGTCCCAACGATGTCTGCAGCCGAGTCTTCATGCCTGTGCCGAACGGAAGGGAGAGGGCCCGGCGGCCGCGGTTACAGCTTGAAGGAGTCCCCAAGGTAGACGCGACGCACGTCGGCATTGTCCAGGATCGCCTCGGGCGAGCCCTGGGCCAGTACGGTGCCCTCTGCGAGGATATACGCGCGGTCGCAGATTCCCAAGGTCTCGCGCACGTTGTGGTCGGTGATCAGCACACCGATGCCGCGTTGCTTGAGATGGGTGACGATGCGCTGGATTTCGCCGACCGAGATCGGGTCGACACCGGCGAAAGGTTCGTCGAGCAGGATCAGGCGCGGCTTGGCGGCCAGTGCACGGGCGATCTCGCAGCGACGGCGCTCGCCACCGGACAGGCTGGCGCCGAGCTGTTCGGAGACATGCCCAAGCTGCAGTTCGTCGAGCAGGCTGTTCAGTTCGCGCTCGCGGCCTGCTGAATCCAGGTCCTCGCGCAGTTCCAGCACCAGGCGCAGGTTGTCGGCCACGGTCAGCTTGCGGAACACCGACGGTTCCTGCGGCAGGTAGCCCACGCCCTGCTTGGCGCGGGTGTACATCGGGTCGCCGGTGATGTCCTTGCCGTCCAGCACGATGCTGCCGGCATCGGCACCGACCAGGCCGACGATCATGTAGAAGCAGGTGGTCTTGCCGGCACCGTTGGGACCGAGCAGGCCGACCACTTCACCGGCGTCCAGGGTCAGCCCGAAGTCCTTGACGACTTCGCGCTGCTTGTAGCGTTTGCGCAGGCCAGTTGCGACGAGCATTACTTCTTGCCTCCAGCCGGAGCCGGAGCGGCAGCAGGCGTCTTGTTCTTCGGCGGAATCACGGTGCGCACGCGGCTGCCATCACCGCCGGAGTTCATTTCACCGCTGCGGGTGTTGTAGACCATGCGCTGGCCCGCATTGGTGCCGCGCGCGCTGGTGACCTTGTAGTTGCCGGTCAGGGTGATGATCTCGGTGGTGATGTCGTAGTCGATCCGGTCGGCCACCGCATCCATCCAGGTGCCATCGTCGAGCTGCTGCTTCATCTTGGCCTGCTTGCCGGTGAACACCGCACGCACGGCTTCGCCGCCCTTGAGGTAGATCTCCGCTTCGGACGAGCGCAGGTCCAGGGTGCCCTGGGTGATGATCACGCCGCCGGACAGCACGGTCTTGCCATCACCGGTGAGGGTGCCGGACTGCGCACCGGAATCAATGTTCATCGCTTCGTTGCGGTCCGTCGACTTGGCAAAGGCGACAGCGGGGACAAGAAGACTGAGTGCGAGCACGGCTGCAAAGGGAATCTTCATCGGGGTCCGTTCTACCGGTGGTGGCCCTCCGGCGGGACCGGGGGCCACCACCGGTAGAACG
>NZ_JBQOIF010000015.1:0-109804 GCF_052665395.1 Stenotrophomonas sp. 3(2025)
CCCCCCCCCCTGACCAGACCACCAAAATTATGCCCACGGATACGGCCCATAGCGCTACATTAACTGCATGACCCAAGTGGAAACCCGTGGTTCATACAGTCGCAGACTCAGCAGGGCAGAGCGCAACCCGGCCAACAAAAAACCCCGCTTGCGCGGGGTTCTCTGTGTACTGCGTGCAGCAGATGCTTACGGACGGCGCGCCAGGGCCTCGACGTCCTTGGCCTTGGGCAGCAGGTCCTGCTTGGTCACGCGCAGGGCACCCACGGTCAACATCGGCACCGCCACCAGGATCGAGGACAGCACCACGATCACCGCACCGATCATGTGCGTCTCGGCCAGGCCTTCCATCGAGCTGCCGCCGTACAGGTACAGGGCCAGTGCGGACAGGAAGAACATCACCGCGGTGATCACCGTACGCGACAGCGTCTGGTTGATCGAACGGTTCAGCACTTCCATCGGCTCCACGCGCAGGCTGCGGAAGTTTTCGCGGACGCGGTCGAACACCACGATGATGTCGTTGATCGCAAAGCCCATCACCGACAGCAGGCCGGCCAGCACGGTCAGGTCGAACTCACGGCCCAGCAGCGACACGTAGGCCACCGTCACGATCAGGTCGAACATCGCCACGATGCTCGCGGTGACCGCGAACTTCCATTCGAAACGCACCGCGATGTAGATCAGGAAGCCGGCCAGCATGAAGATGGTGGCGTACAGGCCATTCATCGCCAGGTCCTTGCCGATCTGCGGGCCAACAAACTCGTTGCGCAGCACGGTGGCCTGGTTGTCAGCCGAAGAGACCGCCTTGACCACGGCTGCGGCAGTCGCCTTGTCCTCGGCCGAAGCGCCGCCGGTACCCGGAGCATGCTCACCGTGCGGGGCCAGGCGGATCAGCAGGTCGGTGTTGCCACCCACGCTCTGTACCTGGGCGCCGTCGAAGCCGTTCTGCTCAAGTTTGCTGCGGACGTCCTCGACATCCACCGCGTGTTCGAAGCGGGCTTCGATCAGGGTGCCGCCGGTGAAGTCCAGAGCGTAGTTGAAGCCCTTGAAGCCGATGATGCCGATCGAGGCCAGGAACACGATGATCGTGACGACCATCGCGACATGGCGCCAGCGCATGAAGTCGATCTTGGTATCGTTCGGGAGGATGTGCAGCGGAAACAGTTTCATGTGCGTGTCGTCCCGTCAGATAGCCACGTTCTGGAGCTTCTTGCGACGGCCGTAGATCAGCGTCGCCAGTGCACGCGATACGGTGATCGCGGTGAACATGGAAGCGAAAATACCGATGATCATGGTCAGCGCGAAGCCCTTCAGCGGACCGGTACCGAATGCGAACAGCGCCACACCGACGATCAGGCCGGTCAGGTTGGCGTCGAGGATGGTGCCCGACGCACGCTCGTAACCGGTCACGATCGCGGTCTTGCCCGGCACGCCGGCACGCAGTTCTTCACGGATACGCTCGTTGATCAGCACGTTGGCGTCGACCGACAGACCGACCGACAAGGCCAGACCAGCGAAGCCCGGCAGGGTCATGGTCGCGCCGAACAGCGACATCACCGCCACCACGATCAGCAGGTTGAACAGCATCGCGATCGAAGTAATGAGGCCGAACATGCGGTAGTAGATGGTGAAGAACACCAGGGTGAACATGAACGCGTAGACCACCGCGGTGATGCCGTTCTTGACGTTCTCAGCGCCCAGGCTCGGGCCGACCACGCGCTCTTCGACGAAGTCCATCGGTGCAGCCAGCGAGCCCGACTTCAGCAGCTTGGCCAGGTCCTCGGCTTCCTTCTTCTGCAGACCGGTGGTCTGGAAGTTCTTGCCGAACACGCCGTTGATGTTGGCCACCGAGATCACTTCCTCGTTGACCTTGAAGCCACGCACTTCCTGGCCGTCGACGACGGTCACGGTCGGCACGCGCTCGGTGTAGACCACTGCCATCGGCTTGTTCACGTTGGCGCTGGTGAAGTCGAACATGCGCTGGCCACCGACGTTGTTCAGCGTCACGCTGACTGCCGGGGTGCCGCTGGTGGAGTCGGTCACCGCCTGCGCGGCCACCATCTGGTCACCGGTGACGATCACGCGCTTGTTCAGCAGCACCGGGCCGCCGTTGTCACGGCGCTGGTAGAGCTTCGCTTCCGGCGGAATACGGCCACTTGCAATTTTGTCCGCGACGCTTGTCGGATTACCGTCCACCACGGCCCGGTATTCCAGGGTGGCGGTGGCACCGATCATGCGTTTGGCTTCGGCCGTGTCCTGCACGCCCGGCAGCTGCACCACCACGCGATCAGCACCCTGGCGCTGGATGATCGGCTCGGACACGCCGAGCTGGTTCACGCGGTTGCGCAGGGTGTTGATGTTCTGCTCGATGGCGCCGTTGGCGATCTGCGCGATCTCCGCTTCCGGAATGGAGACCGTGATGCGGTTGCCACTGACGTCATAGCCGAGCGTCGGCTGCGCCTTGGCCAGCGCGGCGCGGGCTCGGGTACCGGCGTCTTCGCCGGCCGAGGGGCTCAGGTTGGCGACGATGGTGTTGTCGGCACGACGCTCGACCGACTGGTAGGCGATGCGCGCATCACGCAGGGTGCTGCGCACGTCCTCGGTGTAGGCGTCCAGGCGCTTGTCCAGCGCGGCTTTCTGGTCGACCTGCAGCACGAAGTGCACACCGCCCTGCAGGTCCAGGCCCAGCACCATCGGGCGGCCGCCGAGCTTGGCCAGCCAGTCCGGCACGGTCGAGGCCAGGTTCAGGGCAACCGTGTAGTTCTCGCCCACGCTGTCACGCAGCGTATCGCTGGCGGCAGACTGCGACTTCAGGTCCGACAGGCGGACGATCAGGCTATCCCCTTCCTTCTCTGCACCGATCGTGGTGACACCGGCCTTCTTCAGGTCGGCCAGCACACGGTCGCGCAGCGCATCGTCGATCTGCCCGCCACGGTTGGCGGTGATCTGGATGGCCGGGTCCTTCTGGTACATGTTGGGCAGAGCGTACAGCGTGCTGAGCGCCAGTACGATCACGATGACGACGTACTTCCAGCGTGGAAATTCGAGCATTGCTTGGGTCCCGCGCGGCGCCATCCCCGGCGCCGCGGTTGTGCTTCAGAAAGGGAGTGGCTTACTTGGCCGAATCCAGGGTGCCGGTCGGCAGCACGCTGCCGACAGCGCCCTTCTGCACGCGGATGCGCACGTTCTCGGCCACTTCGACGGTGACGAAGTTGTCGCCGATATCGGTGACCTTGCCGGCGATGCCGCCATTGGTCAGCACTTCGTCGCCGCGCTTGATCTTCTCCAGCATGGCCTTGTGCTCCTTCTGCCGCTTCATCTGCGGGCGGATCATCAGGAAGTACATGATGGCGATCAGGATGATCGGGAACAGCAGCGTGGTCAGGCCCATGCCCTGCGGTTGGCCGCCAGCGGCCTGGGCGTGGGCGGCGGGAATCAGGAAGGCAAGCAGGTTCATCGTTGGTCCTTTGGTTGGGCGGCGCTTCGGCCGTTTCACGGGCACGAGGTGTCGACCGCGGATCTGGGTCAGCCTTGAAGTATGCCACGGCCCCGGGCGTTCGTCCTTGGGCCGTTTGGCAGGGGGTGCTGCGGGTTTACAGGGGCGGCGCTACCGCCCCGCGTGCTGCGTAGAAGGACTCGCGGAAGGCCAGGAAGGTTCCCGCCTCGATGGCTGCGCGGATGTCAGCCATCAGTTTTTCGTAATAGAAGAGGTTGTGCTGGGTGCCCAGCATCGGCGCCAGCATCTCGTTGCAGCGGTCCAGATGGCGCAGGTACGAGCGGGTATAGCCGCCGGCACAGGCCACGCAGCCACAGCCCGGCTCGATCGGGTCCATGTCCCGCGCGTACTGCGAATTGCGGATGCGGACGGTGCCGAACGAGGTGAAATAGTGGCCGTTGCGCGCATTGCGGGTCGGCATCACGCAATCGAACATGTCCACGCCGCGGGCGACACCCTCGACCAGGTCTTCAGGGCGGCCAACGCCCATCAGGTAGCGCGGACGGTCGGCCGGCAGCTCCGGGTCCAGATGGTCGAGCATGGCGTTGCGCTCGTCTTCCGGTTCGCCCACGGCCAGGCCGCCAATGGCATAGCCGTCGAAGCCGATCCCCTGCAGGGCCTCGGCCGAACGGCTGCGCAGGTCGGTGTGCACCCCGCCCTGGACAATGCCGAACAGAGCCGCATCGTTGCCCAGTTCGTCATGCGCGTTGCGGCTGCGCTGGGCCCAGCGCAGGCTCAGTTCCATCGATCGGCGGGCGACGTCCTCGGTGGCCGGGTACGGCGTGCACTCGTCGAAGATCATCACCACGTCCGAATCGAGCACCTTCTGGATCTTCATGCTCTCCTCCGGGCCCAGGAACACCCGGGCACCGTCGGTCGGCGAGGCGAAGGTCACGCCCTGCTCGGTGATCTTGCGGCGGTGGGCCAGCGAGAACACCTGGAAGCCACCGGAGTCGGTCAGGATCGGGCCATCCCAGCGGCAGAAGCCGTGCAAGCCGCCGTGGTCGGCGATGATGTCCAGGCCCGGCCGCAGGTACAGGTGGAAGGTGTTGCCGAGAATGATCTCGGCGCCCAGCGCACGCACCTGGTCCGGCAGGATGCCCTTGACCGAGCCATAGGTCCCCACCGGCATGAAGGCCGGCGTTTCCACCGTGCCACGCGGGAAGGTCAGGCGGCCACGGCGGGCGCGGCCATCACGGGTCTGGAGCTGGAACTGCAATCGGGACATGGAGCGGTCGTTCGGGCAAATAGTCGCCCATTGTCTCCCAAAACCGCCTTTCCTGCTCCGGTAGCGCCGGTCCATGCCCGGCGGATGACCCGCAACTGCGCCCCGCCGGGCATGGCCCGGCGCTCCCCACCTCGCCCTACCCCGCCTGCGGGAACAGCAGCATCGCGTCGCCGTAGCTGAAGAAGCGGTAGCGCTGCTCGATCGCGTGCTGATAAGCCTCGAACACGCGCTCCTTGCCGGCAAACGCCGAGATCATCATCAGCAGCGTGCTTTCGGGCAGATGGAAATTGGTCACCATCGCGTCGACGCTGCGGATCCGGTAGCCGGGGGTGATGAAGATCTGCGTTTCACCCGCAAACGGCAGCAACTCCCCCTCACGCATCGCACTTTCCAGCGCGCGCACCACCGTCGTGCCGACGCCAATCACCCGGCCACCGGCCGCACGCGTGCGTCGCACCTGCTGCACCAGCTCGGCACCGACGTTCAGCCACTCGCGGTGCATGACGTGGTCCTTCAGGTCGTCGGCGCGCACCGGCTGGAACGTACCTGCGCCCACGTGCAGGGTGACGTGGCCGAAATCCACACTCTTGTCCTTCAGTGCTGCCAGCAGCGCCTCATCGAAGTGCAGGCCGGCGGTCGGTGCCGCCACGGCGCCCACTTCGCGCGCGAACACGGTCTGGTAGCGCTCGCGGTCGTCCACACCGGGCTCGCGCTGGATGTAGGGCGGCAGCGGCAGCCGCCCGGCGTGCAGCAGCCACTGCTCCAGCGATTCCGGCACATGGAACTGCAGCACGTAGAACTCGCCGTCGCGCCCCAGCACTTCGGCTTCGCCACCGGCATCCAGGGCGATGCGGCTGCCGGCCTTCGGCGACTTGCTGGCACCGACCTGGGCCCGCGCCTGCTGGCCGCCGAGCAGGCGCTCGATGAGGATCTCCACGCGGCCACCGCTGGCCTTCTGCCCGAACAGGCGCGCCGGAATCACCCGGGTGTCGTTGAACACCAGCAGGTCGCCCGGTTGCAGCAGCGATGGCAGGTCGCGCACCTGCAGGTCGGTGAAGGCAGCCGGCGCCGGCGGCACCAGCAGCAGGCGGCTCGCCGAGCGTTCGGCCAAGGGGGCCTGGGCGATCAGTTCGGCCGGCAGTTCGTAATGGAAATCGGACTTCTTCAAGGCAGTGGACGGCAACAGGTCGACAATGGCGCGCATTGTACGTCCAGCGTCTGCGAGCCGGCACGAGCGAGACCGAACGTCGCGCAAAATGCTGCTATGCAGCAGTCTTTTGCGGGGTTATCGCGCAAAAAAACAAGTGCTAGCATCGACGAGGAAGTCCGCTGCACGAGCCCGCCCCAAGCGCGCGTGAAGACGCGCGTTTTGCTTTTGAAGGCCCGTGCGACCCAACGTTTCAGGAGATCTGCAATGAGCTTCATCGAACGCCTCGCCCCCCTCCGCGCCCAGCCCGGCACCCGCCTCACCAACGGCCTGGATGACGCAACCCTGACCGCCCTCGCCGCCAACCACCCGCAGCTGGTCGCCGCGGTCGATGCCGCTGCTGCCGAATTCGCGCGCGTGCAGGCTGAGCTGGGGCCGCTGCTGGCACAGGATGAGCAGGCGCAGATCGATGCCATGCAGGACGGCTTCGTCAATTTCTACGCCGATGATGCGGTGACCCCGTACGTGGCGCTGGCCGCGCGCGGTCCGTGGGTGGTCACCCTGAAAGGCGCGGTGCTGTACGACGCCGGCGGCTACGGCATGCTGGGCTTCGGCCACACCCCGGACGCCGTCATGGAAGCGATGTCACGGCCGCAGGTGATGGCCAACATCATGACCCCCAGCCTGTCCCAGCAGCGCTTCATCACCGCGCTGCGGGCCGAGATCGGCCACCGTCGTGGCGGCTGCCCGTTCACGCGCTTCATGTGCCTGAATTCCGGCTCTGAAGCGGTTGGCCTGGCCGCGCGCATCGCCGACGTCAACGCCAAGCTGCAGACCGACCCGGGTGCCCGCCACGCCGGTGCGGCAATCAAGCGCGTAGTCATCAAGGGCAGCTTCCACGGCCGCACCGACCGACCGGCGCTGTATTCCGATTCCAGCCGCAAAACCTACATGCAGCACCTGGCCAGCTACCGTGGCGAGGAGTCGGTGATCACCGTCGCCCCGTACGACGAGGCCGGCCTGCGCAAGGTGTTCGAGGATGCCGCGCACAACAACTGGTTCATCGAAGCGGTGTTCCTGGAGCCGGTGATGGGCGAAGGTGACCCGGGCCGCTCCGTGCCGCCGGCGTTCTATGCGCTGGCCCGCGAACTGACCCGCGCCCACGGCAGCCTGCTGCTGCTGGACTCGATCCAGGCTGGCCTGCGCGCCCATGGCGTGCTGTCGGTGGTCGACTATCCCGGCTTCGAAGGGCTGGACGCGCCGGACATGGAAACCTACTCCAAGGCACTGAACGCCGCGCAGTATCCGCTGTCGGTGCTGGCCGTGACCGAGCACGCCGCGCAGCTGTACCGCAAGGGCATCTACGGCAACACCATGACCAGCAATCCGCGCGCGCTGGACGTGGCCTGCGCCACCTTGGCCCAGTTGACCCCGCAGGTCCGCGCCAACATCGCCGAGCGCGGTGCCGAGGCCGTGCGCAAGCTGGAGCAGCTGAAGAGCGAGCTGGGCGGCCTGATCACCAAGGTGCAGGGCACCGGCCTGCTGTTCTCCTGCGAACTGGCCCCGCAGTTCAAGTGCTATGGCGCCAATTCCACCGAGGAATGGCTGCGCCAGCACGGCATCAACGTGATCCATGGTGGCGAGAACTCGCTGCGCTTCACCCCGCACTTCGGCATGGACAGCAGCGAGCTGGACCTGCTGGTGGGCATGGTGGGCCGCGCACTGCGTGAAGGGCCGCGCCGCGAACAGGCGGCCGCTGCGTAATCCCAGACCCTCGTAGAGCCGGGCGCTGCCCGGCTGAAGGGCTGGCCGTGATCTGAACGAAATGCCGCCGGGCATGGCCCGGCGCTACAGAGAACAACGGCGAGGCCTCATAATTGCCCGGACACCCCGCCCTGCGACCGGCTTCACTGGTTGACCGCGGGGCGTTTTCGTTTCCGGCCAAGACAGGAAAGATCCATGAAGTCGATCTGTGTGTACTGCGGTTCCAACGCTGGCAGCAAGCCGGTCTACACCGAACGCGCCATCGCGCTGGGCGATCGCATCGCCCGCGACGGCATGCGCCTGGTGTACGGCGGCGGCAATGTCGGCCTGATGGGTACCGTGGCCAATGCCGTACTGGCCGCCGGCGGTGAGGTCACCGGCGTGATTCCGCGCCAGCTGGCCGACTGGGAAGTGGCCCATCGCGGCCTGACCGAACTGGAGATCGTCGGTTCGATGCATGAGCGCAAGTCGCGCATGTTCGATCTGTCCGATGGCTTCGTCGCCCTGCCCGGCGGCTTCGGCACCATGGAAGAGATCTTCGAGATGCTGACCTGGCGCCAGCTCGGCATCGGCAACAAGCCCTGCGCGTTCCTCGATGTGGACGGCTTCTACGCACCGCTGATCGGCATGATCGATCGCATGGTGGAAGAGCGCTTCCTGCACCCCGAGCAGCGCCAGGACCTGTGGTACGGCTCGGACATCGAAGAGATGCTGGCCTGGATGAAAAACTACCAGCCGGCCCAGGCCTCGAAGTGGATCGACGAGAAGCGCCGCGCGGCGCTGCGTTGAAGACTACGTGCGCGGTGGCTCAGGCTGCCGCGCGCGTCCACGGTGCCGGCCGGCCCAGCAGGTAGCCCTGGCCGTAGTCGCAGCCGAGCTCGAACAGCGTGTCACGCTGCGCCTCGGTCTCGATGCCTTCGCCGATCGTCTCGATGCCCAGCGTGCGTGCCAGTGACAGCACGCCTTCGACCAGCGCGCGCGTGCTCTGTGCCTCCGGGCCGTGCAGGCCGGCAATGAAGCTCTGGTCGATCTTCAACGTGCTGATCGGGAAACGGTGCAGGTAGGACAGCGCCGAGAAACCCGTTCCGAAATCATCCAGCTGCACCTGGATGCCACGTTCACGCAGGCCCTTCAGGATGCGCAGCGTGTGTGGACCATCGTCGAGCAGCGCCACCTCGGTGATCTCCAGGCGCAGCCGCCGCGGGTCCGCGTTGCTCGCCTCCAGCAGGCCATACAGGCGCCCGCTGAACTCGGCGGAGCGGAAATGCCGTGGCGACACGTTGACCGACACATAGCCACGCCCGCCGTCGGCAAGGCCGGCAATGACCTGCTCATAGATCAGCCAGTCGACCTGTTCGATCAGGCCACTTTCCTCGCCCAGTTCCAGGAACGCGCCCGGCAGCAGCAGTCCACGGCGCTCGTGCTTCCAGCGCAGCAGGGCCTCGTGGCCGACCACCTCGCCGTCGGAGAGGCGCACGATCGGCTGGTAGAACGGCACGAAATCACGGTTGTTGATCGCCCGCCGCAGGTCGGCCTCCAGATCCAGGCTGCGCAGCGCCTGCTCGCGCATTTCCTCATCGAAGATCGAGCAGCGGTCGTGGCCCTGCGCCTTGGCCCGGTACATCGCCGCATCGGCGTCGCGCAGCAGTTCCTCGCCGGTGCGATAGCGCGGGTTCCACAAGGCGATGCCCAGGCTGCCGGAAGGGAACAGCTCGCGACCGGCGATCCACATCGATTCCTGCAGCGCCAGCAACAGCCGCTGGCCGAAATCCAGAGCCTGCGCCAGGCCCTCCGGACAGTGCAGCAGCACGGCGAACTCATCACCGCCCAGGCGCGCCACCACATCATTGTCGCCGGCCATGGACACGATGCGCTTGGCCACTTCCACCAGCATGCGATCGCCGGCGGCGTGACCGATGCTGTCGTTGACCAGCTTGAAGCGGTCAAGGTCCAGGAACAGCACCGCGAACACCGGGCCACCTTCGCGCCGTGCCAGCGCCAGCGCATCCTGCAGCCTGTCCAGCAGGTGCAGGCGATTGGGCAGTCCGGTCAGCGCGTCGTGCATCGCCTGGTGGGTCAGCCGCTGCTCGGCGCGCAGGCGCTCGGCGATCTGGCCGAGCAGCTTTTCGTTCACCTCGCCCAGCTCGCGGGTGCGCTCCTCCACCCGCTTTTCCAGCTCGGCATGCGCCGAGCGCAGTCGTTGCTGGTCGCGCTGGCGCGCAAGGCCGGTGCCGATGTTCTGCGCAACGAAGATCAGCAGGCGCTGGTCATGCACGCTGAAGGCGATCTGCTCGGTGTAACTCTGCACCACGATCGCACCGACCACTTCGTCGTCGCGCAGCAACGGCACGCCGAGCCAGCACTGCGAACGTGCGCCGGATTCGCGCACCTCGCCGCTTTCCAGCAGCGCATCGATCTGCGCACGCGAGGCCAGCAGGGGCCGACGATGGCGGACCACATACTCGGTGAGGCCGCGACTGAACGCGCGCGGTGCACGGCTCGCGTTGTGCTCGTCGACCGAATAGACGAAATCCAGCCCATCGCCCTCGGCATTGACCAGCGCGATATAGAAATTGCGCGCATCCAGCAGGCGCCCGACCACGCCGTGCACCTGCCCGTAGAACTGCGCCAGGCTGTCGGCCGACATCGCCATTTCGGCGATGTTGTACAGGGCGGTCTGCAACTGCTCGGCGCGGCGGCGCTCGGCTACTTCATCCTGCAGGCTGAGATTGGCGCGCTGCAGTTCCTGCGTGCGCCGTTCCACCTGCTGCTCCAGCCGCACCTGCGCCTGGCGGCGGTCCATGGCGGTCTGCACGTGCTGGGCGACAAAACCCAGCAGGGCCCGTTCGGCCTCGCCGTAGCGGTCGGCATGCTCGTAGCTCTGCACCACGATCGCACCACACACGCGGCCATCGCGCAGCATCGGCACGCCCAGCCAGTCCAGGCTCTCCGGGCCGCGCTGCGGGTCGTGCTCCTGGTCTACCCGCGCCAGCAGTTCGCGCGAAGGCCCGCTCAACGGCCGGCCATGCCGCAGCAGCGCTACTGTCAAGCTGCGCGGCATCTGGTCGATGTCGTAGCCCTGGGCAGGATCGGCGACGAAATCATCGACCTGGTCGGCGAAGTACAGGAAGCGGATCTGCCGGCGGGCATCGTCATACTCGACGATGTAGCAGTTCTGCGCGTACATCAGCGTGCCCAGCACGCCATGCACGTGGCGCAGCATCTCGCTCATTTCCAGGTCGGCACCGGCCAGGTCGGCAATCTGGAACAGCGCCTGCTGCAACCGCTCAGCTTCTTCCAGCGCCTTGATCTGCCCCGCCTGGCGGCCCCGCTGCAGGGCCAGCTCCATGGCCTGCCGGGCCAGCCCCCACCAGGCTGGGGAAGGCGTCGCGCCGCGTACCGACAGCAGCAGCCGGGCGCCGTCGTATTCCCAGCCGTGGCGGCCTTCAGCATGGTCGGCCAGCGGCTGCCAGATGTCTTCCTCGCCACCGCCGATCGGCCAACCGCCCTGCCCGCTGCCGAGCTGCGGATCGTCCCAGCCGACGCGCACGATCGCCGTTTCCGGCAGCAGCGCATGCAGCGCGCGCACCAGCGCAGCGCTCAGCACGGGCTCGTTGTTTGACGCTTCCAGCGCGCGGTCGGCTTCGGTGGACAAATGACGTTCTCTTGGCGCCGCCTGAGCGCCGCCTCCCCTGAATTACCGAGCATAACGCGCCACCCGGGGGGCAATGGAAGCCCGGCAACCCCGAAACGTGCCCTCGAGCGTTTTTCCTGTCGATCCCCTCCCGGTTCCTGCCGTGACTGTCGCCCTGTCCCACCCCATCGCTGGCTATGCGCCACCGCCTGCAGGGCTTACCCTGTACGGCGTGGATGCCAGCGCCCTGCCAACCGATGAAGCCTTGATGCTGGCCTGGGCCGCCGGTGAAGTGCACGCGTTCGAAAGCCTGTATGCCCGTCATCGCAAGCGCCTGTTCGGCTTCCTGCTGCGGCAGCTGCGCGACACCGCGCTGGCCGAGGAGATGTTCCAGGACGTCTGGCAGCGGGTGATCAGCGCGCGTGCAGGCTGGCAGGCCGATGCAGCCTTCAGCACCTGGCTGTTCCGCATCGCCCACAACCGCCTGAACGACCACTGGCGCGCCGCCCGCCATCGCCCCCCTGCACCGGCCGATGCCGATCTGCGCTTGGCCGCGCTGGAAGATGGGCAGACACCGGAAGCGGAATTGTCCGAATTCGAGCAACGTCGCCGCATCCAGCTGGCGATGGAAGAACTGCCCGCAGAACAGCGCGAAGTGCTGCAGCTGCGGCTGGAACAGGAACTGAGCCTGGAGGAGATCGGCCAGATCACCGGCGTTGGCCGGGAAACCGTGAAATCGCGGCTGCGCTATGCGATGGACAAGCTGCGTGCGGGACTGAACGCATGAACCGAGACGATGCACTGACGCCGGAAGAACGCGAACTGGCACGCCTGCTTGGGCGCCGCACCGAACAGGGCCCTCCGCCGGCACTGGACGCGGCGATCCTCGCCGCTGCGCGTGCGGCCGTGGAGACGCCAGCACGCGAGGCAGCCCCAGCGCCGGCGGCACCGCGCACGCCGCGCCCGCGCCGCCGCTGGCCGGCCGTATTCGGCGTGGCCGCATCGACGGTGTTCGCCGTTGGCATCGCCTGGCAGATGCGTCCAGAGCCGCCCTCGGCCCCTGCCGAGGCAGTTGCCACCGCGCCGGCTGCGCAGGAAATGGCGGCCGATGCGAGCGCCGAAGGCACGGCCTACGACAGCGCGGCCGCCGATGTCGCGGCCACCGATGCCGCACAGCTACCTGCACCGGCCGCGGCACCGGCGCCTGCGCCGGCCAAGGCAGCACCGGCGCCGGCACCGGCCATCGCGGAGGTGGTGAAACCCGCGCCTGCCGCACCCCGGCAGGCACCTGCTCCGATGATGGCGCCGGCACCGCCACCTGCGCCTGCAGCCGACACAGCGTTTGCGCCGCCTCCGATGCCAGCGGCAGCGCCCCCCGCGGCCGAGGCCTATTCGGCACCTGCGCCTGCGGCCCCTGCCGCGGCGATGAGGGCCCGCAAGGCCACTGCGGCGACGGCCGAATCCATGCCCTCCGCACAGGCCACGGCCGAAGACCGCGTCGCGCTCACCGCGGCCAAGCAGGACGCGGCCGGCAGAACCGCGCCTGGCGTCATGCGCCGCGCAAGCGACGCGAACCTCAGCGCGGACGCGGTACAGGCCGAAGTGCAGGCCGATGCCGGGCTGCCACGCCGGCAATGGCTGCAGAAGATCCGCGAGCGCCGCGACGCCGGCCAGCGCGACCTGGCCCGGGCGAGCCTGGAGCGTTACCTGCAGACCTATCCAGAGGCGCGCCTGCCAAAGGATGTGCGGCCATTGCTGGACGACTGAAGCACGTCGGCGGCAAGCCCGTAGAATGAAGGGAATGCCCGACACCCTCGCCCAACCGGTCAACCACACCCTGGACGTCAAGCACAGCCGCTTCATCGCGCATGCCGCGCCGATCGAGAGCGCGTCTGCGGCGATGGCATTTCTGCAGGACGTATCGGTAGCCGATGCGACCCACAACTGCTGGGCCTACCGGCACGGCCAGGACTATCGCTCCAGCGATGACGGCGAGCCCGCCGGCACCGCGGGCCGCCCGATCCTGGCTGCCATCGATGGCCAGGGATTCGACCGGGTGATGGTGGTGGTCACCCGCTGGTTCGGCGGCATCAAGCTGGGCGCCGGCGGCCTGGTCCGGGCTTACGGCGGCGCCGCTGCCGAATGCCTGCGCACCGCGCCGCGCCTGCCACTGGTGGCGATGGCGCGGCTGCAGCTGGTGGCTGGATTCGAGGACCTGGGCGCGCTGCATGCGGCCCTGCCGGCCCACGCGGCCGAAAAGCGCGATGAACAGTTCGATGCCAATGGCGTGAGATTGCGGGTGGAATTGCCCGCAGACCAGGTCGACGCATTGAAAATCCGCCTGCGCGACGCCACCCGTGATCGTATCCGTATCCAAGATGACCCCCTCGATGACTGACAAGGACGCACCGGCGACCGACCCGGCCTCCCCGCCGCTGCGCCGCCTCGGCAGCCTGCGCACACTGTGGCCGTTCGTGCGCCGCCACAGCGGATTGTTCAGCGCCTGGCTGCTGGCCCTGGCCGTTTCGTCAGCGGCGACCCTGAGCCTGCCGCCGGCGGTGAAGCAGATGATCGACCACGGCTTCAGCAGCGGGGGCCAGATCAACCGTGCCTTTGCATTGCTGATGCTGGTCGCCGTGGTGCTGGCGTTGGCGACGGCGGCGCGCTTCTACTTTGTTTCGCTGCTCGGCGAGAAGGTCGTGGCGGATCTGCGCAGCCGGCTGTACGCGCACCTGATCCAGCTCGGCGCCGGCTTCCACGACCGCAGCCGCAGCGGCGAGCTGGTTTCGCGCCTGACCGCCGACAGCGAACTGCTGCGCAGCGTGGTCGGCTCGACCATGTCCGTGGCGCTGCGCAGCAGTGTCACCGTGGTCGGCAGCCTGGCGATGCTGTTCGTCACCAGTCCGCGGCTGGCCGCCTGGTCGCTGCTCGGCATCCCGCTGGCAGTGCTGCCGATCATCATCGGCGCGCGCAAGCTGCGTACCATCGCGCGCAGCAGCCAGGACCGCATCGCCGATGCCAACAGCCTGGCCAGCGAAACACTGGGCGCGGTGCGCACTGTGCAGGCGCATGCGCGCGAGCCCTATGAACGCGGCCGTTTCGACCATGCGCTGGGCGATGCGATCCGTGCCGCGCGCCGGCGCATCGGCGCGCAGTCGCTGGTGACCGCCAGCGCCATCCTGCTGGTGTTCGGTGCGATTGTCGGGGTGTTGTGGCTGGGCGCGCACGACGTCATCGACGGGCGGCTCAGCGCCGGTACGTTGGGCCAGTTCGTGCTGTACGCACTGATTGGTGGTGGTTCGGTCGGTGCGCTGGCCGAAGTGTGGAACGAACTGCAGCGCGCCTCCGGCGGCATGGGCCGCATCGGCGAGCTGCTGCAGGAAGACATCGAGATCCGTGCGCCGGCCAAGCCGCGTGCGCTGCCACAGCCGCTGCGTGGCGAGATCCATTTCGACGACGTGGTGTTCAACTACCCGCAGCGACCGGACCAGGCCGCGCTGGATCATTTCAACCTGCACGTGCGGCCGGGTGAAACCGTCGCCCTGGTCGGCCCGTCAGGCGCCGGCAAGAGCACGGTGCTGTCGATGCTGCTGCGCTTCCACGATCCGGCAAGCGGCCGCATCTGCGTGGACGGCATCGATGTGCGCGACGTCGATCCTGCCGAGCTTCGGGCGCACCTGGCGCTGGTGCCGCAGCAGCCGACATTGTTCGCCGCCAGCGCACGCGACAACATCCGCTATGGCCGGCTGGAGGCCAGTGACGCCGAGGTGGAGGACGCAGCCCGTGCCGCCGAGGCCGACGCCTTCCTGCGTGCTCTGCCAGAGGGCTACGACAGCGAACTGGGCGAGCGCGGTGCCCGCCTGTCCGGTGGCCAGCAACAGCGCGTGGCGATCGCCCGTGCCTTGCTGAAGGACGCACCGATCCTGCTGCTCGACGAAGCCACCAGCGCGCTGGATGCACAGAGCGAACATGGCGTGCAGCAGGCGCTGGAACGCTTGATGGCGGGGCGCACCACGGTGGTCATCGCCCATCGGCTGGCGACCGTGCTGAAGGCCGACCGCATCGTGGTAATGGACCATGGCCGTATCGTGGCCGAAGGCACGCATACGCAGCTGCTGGCTGAAGGCGGCCTGTATGCGGAGCTTGCACGCCTGCAGTTCATCGATTGATGACGGCCGGCTAACACCGGCCGGATCACTCTGGTGGCGTAGCGAAGAACCACTGAAGGAGGCCAGGCATGTCGTTCCGTCAGTTCCCTGCTGTCGACAGCAATGGCGAAAGCCACATCATCATCGAGTTCAAGCCCGAGGCCAGCGGCAGTGGGCATGGCTCCGAAGCGACGCCGCGTTATGAGCTTGATGACGGCCGCCAGCTGGTACGCAACGGCCGCGAGTTCACCACCAGCGGCGGCGAGGTCAGGTTGTCGATCTAGCGATGCACCGCAGAGCCGGGCATGCCCCGGCTCTACAGCTGTTACGGACAGAAAAAAGGTTGGTCATTTTTTGACCAACCATCTTGACAGCCTTGCACGCCAAGGCCTGCCGCCGGTTATCCACATGTTTGCGCAGAAGCCATCCACACGCCCTGTGGATGAATGGCGTTACGCCAGCACCCGGCCGATCCCGCTGGCATCCACTGCTGCCGCGGCTGCCGCGATAGCCCCTGGCTCGCTGCCGGCCACGAAACCGATGCGGAAATGCACTTCGCCGGCGGGCGTGCGCGAGGAGTGGATCGAGGCGAGGCTGATGCCATGCTGCTCGAACACGTTCAGCAGCTCACGCAACGAACCGGCGCGGTCTTCAGGCAGATGCACCGACAGTGCGTTGCGCTCGGTCAGGTCGGCCAGCAGATAGCCGACGCGCTCGAAGGTGTAGTTGCCCGCAGCCAGCGCCTGATCGCCGAAGGCACACCTGTTGGCCTCCAGCAGGTGATCGCGGAACGCGCCCCGCGCAGCTTCGTCGCCCTGCCCCACCTGCACCTGCAGCGTCTGCAGCTGGCCGATCAGGCGTTGCAGCATCGGCGCCACATAGGGATTGCCGAACTGGATGTCTTCGTAGATCGCCGGATTCAACGACAGGATGCGCGAGATGATCGCGGTATCCAGTTCGAACGAAGCCGATCGATACGGCAGCATCGCCGCCAACGTGCCCAGCTGCGGTTGGTACTCGCGCAGCACACCTGCCTGGGCCAGGTGGGTCGCATGCACCATCGCCTGCACCAGCGCCATCATCTGGTCATGGTGCTGCGGGGTGGCGCGCACGCATTCGGCCTGCAGTGCCAGGCACAGTGCGTCGACCCACGGCCGCCAATGCTGCAGCCTGGCCTCGCAGACCACCATCACCCGGCCCTTCAGGGTCGGCGCCTTGGGCGGCGCCGTCATCGGATGCAGGCCCACCACCTCGGCGCACGAGGCCAGCATCGCCTGCACCGGCGCTTCCTTAACCGAGGTCACATCCAGCCACAAGCGTTCCTGCTCGCGGCCCGCCGACAGGCGCACGTACTCGGCAATCAACGCGGAGGTGTGCCGGATCGGTGCGGAGAACACCAACACGTCGGCCTGTTCCAGCAACTGCTCCGGCGCATGCGAACCCGCATCGGCCGGATCGTGGCCGATCACGCGCACCTGCATGTGCTGTTCGAAGAACCGGGTCAGCCAGCGTCCATAGGCGCCGGCACTGCCGACGATGCCGACCGTGCGCGGCGTGCGTTCGTGCAGATCGCTCATGCCAGCCGTTCGGCGCGGAAGCGCATGCCATCGGCCAGTGCCGCCGGTGCGGCCGCGATCACGTCGAACTCTTCGAAGCCGTGGGCCAGGGTCGCCTCCAGCGCCGCATGGGTGCCGGCGATGGCCCGCGAGATGGCCATCTGCATCGGCTCACCACGCAACAGGAAGGACACCATCAGCGACATCAGCACATCGCCGGTGCCTGCCACATCCACCGGCAGCAGCGGCGAGGTCCAGCGCCAGGTTTCCTCGCGCCCCACAGCCAGCGTCACCAGCTCGCCCGGATTGCCGCCGACGCTGTGCGCCAGCACCCACTGCGGTCCCCGCGCCAGCAGCGCGCGCGAGGCAGCAATGGCATCGGCTTCGGCCAGCGCCGGCATGCCGGTCAGGCGACCGAGTTCGAAGGCATTCGGGGTAACCAGCCATGCATGCGGCAGCAGGCGCTCAGCGAAGATCGCTTCCAGTCCCGGCTCCACGTAGGGGCCGGTGTGGGTATCACCGATCACCGGGTCCAGGCAGTAGCGCAGCTGCGGGCACGCCGGCAGGATCCCGTCCAGCCAATCAGCAAACGCAGCACCATTGGCAGCGCTGCCGAAGTAGCCGGAGACCAGCATCTTCGCCCGCTGCGGAAGACCCCGTTCATGCGTGCCGAGCAGCAGATCGGCAAACCAGTCGCTGGGCAGCACACGGCCACGGGTGGTCTCGTAGAACGGTGCATTGCTCAGCAGCGTGGTCGGGATCGAGGCCACGCGCACGCCGAGCGCACGCATCGGCGGTAGCGCGGCGCTGTTGCCGGCATGGCCGTAGACCAGTTGTGATTGGACCGAAATGACATCGATCGGCGAAGGGCCGTCGGGCCGCTGGCGGCGGCCGTGGACCAGGTGGTTGTCGAGGGATTCGCTCATGCCCGCATTCTACGCCCAAGGGGGTTTTCGGCAGGGCTGCGCCCTGCACCTGCAGAGGCAACAGCCACAGCCAAGGCAACAGCAACAGCGGCACTCCTAGGGATGGCGGGGCACTGTGGGTTTGCGGGGCCGCCGCAAGTACGTCCATGTAGGCTTGGTCGCCGCATCCATGCGGCTCACACCCCGCAAACCCACAGTGCCCCGCCTTCGACAGTACCCCGCGAGCAGTAGATCCACGCCATGCGTGGATCAATCTCTGTCCAAATCGAATATTCAAATCCAAATCGAAAATCATCCACGCATGGCGTGGATCTACGTGTCGACCAAGGTCGACACCCACCAAGAGCAAGTCATGCCATCCCGACAGATTGCGAAAATCTGTCGAAGGCGGGGTGGGTCCGGTTGCGGGGGCGTGAGCGCCATGGATGGCGCGACCGAGCTTACAGGGACGTACTTGCAGCGTCCCCCGCAACCGGACCCACCCCGCCATCCCACGAAATGCACGCTTTTGCCGTTGCCGTTGCCGTTGCTCTGACCTCTGCAGGTGCAGAGCGCAGCCCTGCCGAAGAACACCCCTCAGTGCGCAACAGGCCTGGACGGCGGCAGCCAGGCCGCGACGATGCCCAGCAACGGCAGGAACGCGGTCAGCTGGTAGACGAATTCGATGCTGGTCTTGTCAGCCAGCAGACCGAGCACCGCTGCGCCGAGGCCGCCCATGCCGAAGGCAAAGCCAAAGAACAGCCCGGACACCATGCCGATGCGGTGCGGCATCATTTCCTGCGCATAGACCACGATCGCCGAGAAGGCCGAAGACAGCACGAAGCCGATCAGCACCGCCAGCACCGTCGTCCACAGGAGGTCGGCATGCGGCAGCATCAGCGCGAACGGTGCCACGCCCAGGATCGAGGCCCAGATGATCGGCTTGCGACCGATACGATCGCCCAGCGGCCCGCCGAAGAATCCACCCGCGGCGGACGCTACCAGGAAGGCGAACAGATGCAGCTGCGCCTGCGCCACCGGAATGCCGAAATGATGCATCAGGTAGAAGGTGAAGTAGCTGCCGATGCTGGCCATGTAGAAGTACTTGCTGAAGATCAGCACCAGCAGGATGGCCAGCACCCGGGCGATCGTGCGCGGCGGATGGCGCGCGGCAGTCACACCATGCGCTGCTGGCCGGGGCGCGCCCAGATGCAGCGAGTACCAGCGACCGACATAGGTCAGCAGGGCAATGCCGATCAACGCTGCACCGGCAAACCACGATGCGGAATGCTGGCCATAGGGCACGATCACCGCTGCGGCGATCAGCGGCCCCAGCGCCGTGCCGAAGTTGCCTCCCACCTGGAATACCGACTGCGCCAAGCCATGACGGCCGCCGGAGGCGAGGCGTGCGATGCGCGAGGCTTCCGGATGGAAGATGGCCGAACCGATACCGACCAGCGCGGCGGCCAGCAGCACCATCGCGTAGTTGGGCGCAAAGCCGAGCAGCAGCATGCCGCACAAGGTCGAGGCCATGCCGATCGGCAGCGAGTACGGGGCCGGCCGGCGGTCGGTGGCAAGGCCGACCAGCGGCTGGAAGATCGAGGCGGTGAGCTGGTAGGTCAGCGTGATCAGGCCGATCTGGGTGAAGCTGAGATTGAAGCCGCCCTTGATCACCGGATAGATGGCCAGGATCAGCGACTGCATCATGTCGTTGACCATGTGGGAGCTGGAGATCGCCGCCAGCACTCCGGGCGATACGGGGCGGGCGGATACGGCGGGAGAAGCCAGAGTCGACATTGCGCACGGTCAGGATGGGGGCGAGCCGTGCATGCTACGGTGGGCATCTACTCCCTTCTGCCGCGTTCTGGTCATGGCCTATCGCAAAAAGGACACCCCCTGCCCCGTCCGCGAAACCGCGCCGTGGAACGAGGTGCCGGTGCATCGCCCGGTCACCTGCCGCGCACGCGACTACCGCGCCGGCACCCACATCGCGGCGCACAAGCACCGGCGGCACCAGCTGGTCTATTCCATGTCCGGGCTGATGGTGGTGCGCTCGGAAGTCGGCCGCTGGGTGGTGCCCTCTACCCGCGCCATCTGGATGCCGGCGGGCATGGCCCATGCGGTGGACTGCATCGCCGAGGTGCACATGCGCAGCCTGTACATCGAACCGTCATTCGCCCCGCAGCTGCCCGCAGAGCCCTTTGCCGTGCAGGTGGCACCGCTGCTGCGCGAACTGCTGCAGGCAGCCATCCTGATCGACGGGCCGCATGAAGAAGACAGCCGCGATGGCCGCGTGGTGCGGCTGATGCTCGACGAACTGCACCGCATGGACGTACTGCCGTTGCACCTGCCCGAGCCCGTCGACCCGCGCCTGCACAGGATCTGCCAGCACATCCAGAAACATCCCGGCGACGAGGCGACCCTGCAGGACTGGGCGCAGGCGTTGGCGATCGACGTGAAAACCATCCAGCGCCACTTCGCCAGCGAGCTGGGCATGACGTTTGGCCAGTGGCGGCAGCAGGCGCGCCTGCTGGCCGCGATGGAACGGCTGGCCCGCGGCGAGAAGGTGATCGATGTTGCGCTGGCGATGGGCTACGACAGCCCCAGTGCATTCACCAGCATGTTCAAGCGCCAGCTGGGGCAGACGCCGGCGGCATTCTTCCGTTGATCCGTCGCACCGCGTCCACGCATGGCACGGATCTGCTGCGCCGGAAACGAAAACGCCGGGCATGGCCCGGCGCTGCCGTTCAACATTTCCCTCAAGGGATCAGGACGTCATCCGATCCCAGAAGCCCTTGACGCCGTCGATGAAGGTCGCCGACTTCGGCGAATGCTTGCGCGCGTCCTCGCCGTTGAAGGTGGCTTCGAACTGCTCCAGCAGTTTGCGCTGGTCGCTGGTGAGGTTGACCGGCGTCTCCACTACCACGCGGCAGTACAGGTCACCCTCGCTGCGGCTGCGCACCGAACGCACGCCCTTGCCACGCAGGCGGAACAGCTTGCCGGTCTGGGTCTCGGCCGGGATACGGATTTCCGCTTCGCCACCGAGGGTGGCCACGCGCACGGTATCGCCCAGTGCGGCCTGCGAAATGCGGATCGGCACTTCGCAGTGCAGGTCGTCGCCGTCGCGCTGGAAGATGTGGTGCTCGCGCACGCGCACTTCCACGTACAGATCGCCCGGTGGCGTCCCCGCAGGGCCGGCCTCGCCCTCACCCGCCAGGCGGATGCGGTCGCCGGTATCCACGCCCGCCGGCACCTTCACCGACAGCACCTTGTCTTCTTCGACACGGCCGTTGCCGTGGCAGGTCTTGCAGGGCTTGGCGATGATCTGGCCACGGCCACCACAGTTGTGGCAGGCCTGCTGCATGGCGAAGATGCCGCGCTGGATGCGCACCTGGCCACGACCATGGCAGACGTTGCAGGTCTCGACCTTGCCGTCTTCCGAGCCGCTGCCATCGCAGTCGCCGCATTCGGCCAGGGTCGGAATCTCGATGCGACGCTCGACGCCACGCACCGCTTCTTCCAGGTCCAGCTCCATCACGTAACCGATGTCGGCGCCGCGACGCGCCTGGCGCGGGCCACCACCGCCGGCACCACCAAAGATGTTGCCGAAGATGTCGCCGAAAATATCGTTCATGTCCGGGCCGCCCGGACCACCGCCACCACCGCCCATGCCGTGTTCGAACGCGGCATGGCCATGGCTGTCGTACATGCGGCGCTTGTTGCCGTCGGACAGGACTTCGTAGGCTTCCTTGCACTCCTTGAAGGAGGCTTCGGCCGCCGCATCACCCGGGTTGCGGTCCGGGTGGAACTTCATCGCGCAACGGCGGTAGGACTTCTTCAGTTCTTCGTCGGTGGCGGTGCGGGCAACGCCCAGCACTTCGTAGTAATCGCGCTTGCTCATATCGTGGATCGCATTCCGGAAAGTCGGGATTCGTCAAAGCGGAAGAGCGGAACCATGTCCGCTCTTGCGTCGGGCGCCCCGACACGCCAGAGGGCGGTCAGGACCCTGGTACGACAACGGGACGCTGGCAACCAGCGTCCCGTGTCGGTCCGGATCAGGACTTCTTGTCGTCCTTGACTTCGGTGAACTCGGCGTCCACCACGTCATCCTGCGCCTTGCCCGCATTGCCGGCGTCGGCACCCGGGGCGGCACCGCCCTGGTCGGCCGAAGCCGCAGCGAACAGCGACTGGCCAGCTTCTTCCAGCACCTTCGACTTGGCTTCGATCTGCGCCTTGTCGTCACCCTTCATCGCGGTTTCCAGATCGGCCAAGGCCGCTTCCACCTTGCCGATCACTTCGCCACCAACCTTGCTGCCGTGCTCGGTGATCGCGCTGCGGGTGCCGTGGATCAGGGCATCGGCCTGGTTGCGGGCCTGCACCAGCTCCTGGAACTTCTTGTCTTCTTCGCGGTTGGCTTCCGCGTCGGCGACCATGCGTGCGATCTCTTCCTCGGACAGACCCGAACCGGCCTTGATCTCGACCTTCTGTTCCTTGTTGGTCTTCTTGTCCTTGGCCGACACGTGCAGGATGCCGTTGGCGTCGATGTCGAAGGACACTTCCACCTGCGGCAGGCCGCGCGGGGCCGGCTCGATGCCGGACAGGTCGAACTTGGCCAGCGACTTGTTGAAGCGGGCCTGTTCGCGCTCACCCTGCAGAACGTGCACGGTCACGGCCGACTGGTTGTCCTCGGCGGTGGAGAACACCTGCGAGGCCTTGGTCGGGATGGTGGTGTTCTTTTCGATGATCTTGGTGAACACACCGCCCATGGTTTCGATGCCCAGCGACAGCGGGGTCACGTCCAGCAGCAGCACGTCCTTGACGTCGCCACCAAGCACGCCGCCCTGGATCGCAGCACCCAGTGCCACCGCTTCGTCCGGGTTGACGTCCTTGCGCGGTTCCTTGCCGAAGAACTCGGTGACAGCCTGCTGCACCTTCGGCATGCGGGTCTGGCCACCGACCAGGATCACTTCGCTGATGTCGCTCGAACGCAGGCCGGCATCGTTCAGGGCGACGCGGCACGGCTCGATCGACTTCCTGATCAGCTCTTCCACCAGCGATTCCAGCTTGGCGCGGGTCAGCTTGATGTTCAGGTGCTTCGGACCCGACGCGTCAGCGGTGACGTACGGCAGGTTCACTTCGGTCTGCTGGGCGCTGGACAGTTCGATCTTGGCGCGCTCGGCAGCATCCTTCAGGCGCTGCAGGGCCAGCGGATCCTTGCGCAGGTCGATGCCCTGGTCCTTGTTGAACTCTTCAACCAGGTACTCGATGACGCGGTTGTCGAAGTCTTCGCCACCCAGGAAGGTGTCGCCGTTGGTGGCCAGCACCTCGAACTGCTTTTCGCCGTCGACATTGGCGATCTCGATCACCGAGACGTCGAAGGTGCCGCCGCCCAGGTCGTAGACAACGATCTTGCGATCCTTGTTGTCGCCCTTGTCCAGGCCATAGGCCAGCGCGGCCGCGGTCGGCTCGTTGATGATGCGCTTGACGTCCAGGCCGGCGATGCGGCCAGCGTCCTTGGTTGCCTGGCGCTGGCTGTCGTTGAAGTAGGCCGGCACGGTGATGACCGCTTCGGTGACCTTCTCACCGAGGAAGTCCTCGGCGGTCTTCTTCATCTTCTCCAGCACCTTGGCCGAGATTTCCTGCGGTGCCATCTTCTTGGCATCGCTGGTGGCCACCCAGGCATCGCCATTGTCATGGGCCAGGATGCTGTACGGGACGTGCGCGATGTCCTTCTGCACTTCGGCGTCGGTGAACTTGCGGCCGATCAGGCGCTTCACCGCGTAGAAGGTGTTCTTCGGATTGGTCACGGCCTGGCGCTTGGCCGAGGCACCGACCAGGACTTCGCCGTCCTTGGTGTAGGCGACGATCGACGGGGTGGTGCGATCGCCTTCCGAATTTTCGATGACGCGGGCCTTGCCGCCGTCCATGATCGCCACGCACGAGTTGGTGGTGCCGAGGTCGATACCAATGATCTTGCCCATGGGGGAGACTCCTGAAGGATGTTGTTTTTGTCAGTCCGGCCGTTCGGCCGGTGGATGAATGGGATGTGGGGGAGGCTCGTGGAACATTCAAGCCATCCCCCGAACGCTGTGTTTCCGTTCGCCCAACACGTTCAGCGTCGGTCGTGCCGATGCCCCGGTCGCGGCGGGAAAACCCGCGCCAGGCCAGGCCCGGCGCCCGCGGTCAGTCGGCGGCAACCACCACCAGCGCCGGCCGCAGCAGGCGCTCGTTGAGCAGGTAGCCCTTCTGGAACACGGTCACCACGCTGCCCGGTGCGGCGCCGGGGGCAGCGACCTGGCTGATCGCCTGGTGGTGTTCGGGGTTGAACGGCTGCCCGGTCGGGTCCAGCAGCACCAGGCCGTTGTCACCAGCGACCTTCAGCAGCTGCTTGTAGGTCAGCTCCAGGCCCTCGCGAAGCGGATGGGCATCGTCGCCGGCGGCCTTGAGGCCGGCATCGAGGCTGTCGAATACCGGCAGCAGTTCGCCCAGCAGCTTCTCGTTGGCGAACTTGCGCGCCTGTTCGATGTCGCGGGCCACGCGCTTGCGCTGGTTGTCGAGGTCGGCGCGCTCACGCAGCGCTTCGGCCTTGACCTGCTCCACTTCGGCACGGAGCTGTTCGATCTGTTCGTTGACGCCCTCGGCGGCAGCTGCGTCGGCGGCGGCCTGCTGGGCGGCGATGTCTGGCTGATCTTGATTCATGTCTGGGTCCCTGGCGGTCACTCTCCGCCTCCACCCACCCTAGTGTGGGCGGGATGCTGCGTTTCAAGCGTCCGATGCACCCGGAGTTCGCCCGCCCGGCGAAAAGGCCGCGCCGAGCACATCGGCGGTGGCCTGGACCAGCGGAATCATCCGGTCGTAGGCCATCCGCTTCGGCCCGATCACGCCCAGCACGCCCAGTACCTGGCCGTTGGCGGTGTACGGCGCGGTGACCAGCGAGACGCCCTGCAGGGGTACCACGCCGGTTTCCTCGCCGATGAAGATGCGCACGCCGGGGGCCTGGATGGTCCGCTCCAGCAGCTGCAGGATCTCGCGCTTGCTGGAAAACAGCTCGAACAGCTCGCGCAGGCGCTCCAGGTCGGACAAGTCCTGCACCCCCATCAGACGCGTCTGGCCGGCCACCAGCATGTCGTCGGCCGGCGGCTGCAGGGCCTGCTCGGCCAGTTCGACGCTGTGCGCCAGCACCTGTTCCAGCTCGGAACGGGCGTCGCGCAGCTCCAGCAGCAGGCGGGTACGGATCTCGGCCAGGGGCAGCCCGGCAAAGTGGGCATTGAGGTAGTTGGCCACCTGCTCCAGCTGCCCCGGTGCGAAGTCCTGGCGGGTCTCGATCACCCGGTTCTGCACTTCATTGTCGGCAAACACCAGGATCGCCAGCACCCGGCGCCCATCCAGCGCCACGAAATCGATCTGGCGGAAGGCGAACTGCTCGCGGCGCGGCGCGCTGACCACGCCAACGAAGTGGCTCATCGCCGACAGCAGCTCCGACGCACTGCCGAGCAGCGCCTGGGTACTGCCGCCTCCGGCCAGCTCCTGACGCAGCCGGGCCAGCTCCCCTTCGCCCGGCGGCTGCATCTGCAACAGGCTGTCGACGAACACCCGGTAGCCATGCGCGGTTGGAATCCGGCCCGCCGACGTATGCGGCGAGGCCAGCAGTCCCAGGTCTTCCAGGTCACCGAGGATGTTGCGGATGGTGGCCGGACTGACCTCCAGACCGGCCACGCGCGCCAGTGTCTGCGAACCCACGGGCTCGCCATCCTGGATGTAGCGCGCGATCAGCGTGCGCAGCAGGTGCCGCGCGCGCGGGGCAAGTTGGTCGGGAGAACCGTGCATGGAATCAACCTGTGAGACAGAGACATTAGATAATGGCGGCGCATCCCCTTGGCAAGTCATTGGACGACCCCGCCGCGCGTGCTAGCGTTGCGCGGCTGCAGACACCCCCTTACCCATGCTCAGACATCTTTCAATCAAGGATTTCGCCGTCGTCCGCGCCACCGAACTGGAGTTCGGGCCGGGCATGACCGTGGTTTCAGGCGAGACCGGCGCGGGCAAGTCGCTGATGGTCGACGCCCTGGGCTTCCTGTCCGGACTGCGCGCCGACAGCGGCGTGGTCCGCCATGGCGCGGCCCGGGCCGAACTGTCGGCCGAATTCGCGCTGGACCAGCTGCAGGCCGCCCGCCAGTGGCTGGCCAGCAATGAGCTGGACGATGAAGACCAATGCCAGCTGCGCCGCGTGATCCGCGCCGACGGCGGCTCGCGCTCGTGGATCAACGGCCGCCCGGTCACCCTGGCGCAGCTGGCCGACCTCGCCGGCCTGCTGGTGGAAATCCATGGCCAGCATGAGCAGCAGGCCCTGCTGACGCGCCCGTCGCAGCTGGCCCTGCTGGACGCCTATGCCCGCAACGAAAGCGAACGCCGCCAGGTGCGCCGCGCTGCCGTCGCCTGGCAGGCGCTGGTCGATGAATCCCTGGCACTTTCGCAACAGGGCGACGTGAGTGACCGCATCGGCTTCCTCGAACACCAGCTGCGCGAACTGGACCGTGAGGATCTGGAGCCGGAGTCGATCACCGCGCTCGGCGCCAGCCATCGCCGTCAGGCGCATGCCAGCGCCCTGTTGGCCGCCTGCCAGGCAGCTTCAGACCAGCTCAACGGCGACGAAGGCCACTCGGCGCTGGACCTGCTGCAGCAGGTGCGGCATGAACTGGCCCGGGTGGCCGAACATGACCCGCGGCTGGGCGATGTCGATGCATTGATCGACAGCGCTTCCATCCAGCTGCACGAGGCCCTCGCCCTGCTCGACCGGGTGCATGACGACCTGGACGCCGATCCGGACCAGTTCGAGGAGAACGAGCGCCGCCTCGGCCGCCTGCACGACCTGGCCCGCAAGCACCGCGTGCCCATGGATGAGCTGGCTGCGCAGCGTGAGCGCATGCACGCCGAAGTGGAACAGCTGCGCGGCGCCGACGAGCGCCTGCAGCGTCTGGCCGGCGAAATTGAGAAGGCCGCAGCGGCCTGGCGTGTCGAGGCCGCAGTACTGACCACCAGCCGCCGTACCGCTGCTGCCGAGCTGTCGGCCACCACCACCGGCATCATTGCCGAGCTGGGCATGGGCGGCGGCCAGTTCCTGATCGAGCTGGAGCCGCAGGACAACGGCAAGCCGGACCCGCAGGGCGCCGAGCGCGTCGAGTTCCTGGTGGCTGCCAATGCCGGCCAGCCACCGCGTGCGCTGCGCAAGGTCGCTTCCGGTGGCGAGCTGTCACGTATTTCGCTGGCCATCGAAGTGGCCGCGCTCGACCTGGATGCAGTGCCGACCATGGTGTTCGACGAAGTCGACTCCGGCATCGGTGGCGCGGTGGCCGATATCGTCGGCCAGAAGCTGCGCGCCCTCGGCGAAAAGCGCCAGGTGCTGTGCGTGACCCATCTGCCGCAGGTTGCCTCCAAGGGCCACGCCCATTACCGGGTCAGCAAGGCACCGGTGGAAGGCATGACCCAGAGCGCGGTGGAGAAGCTCGACGCAAAGGCCCGCGAGGAAGAGCTGGCGCGCATGCTGGGTGGCGTGGAAGTGAGCAAGGAAGCCCGCGCCGCCGCGCGCAAGCTGCTGCAGGTGTAGGATCCTGCACGCCTGTTGGCGCGCGTGAATCGCGGGCATTCATCCACGCATGGCGTGGATCTACTGCAGGCCTGACGCCCGGTAGTGCCGGCCGCTGGCCGGCAACCCGACGCACGTGGACCAATACCTACCCCCGCGGCTGCGTCAGGTCGACGTTCTCCACCAGGAAATCAAGGAACGCGCGCACCCGCAGCGGCAGGTAGCCCCCCTGCCCGAGGAACACCGCGTGCACCTCTTCCAGGTCGCCCGGGTTGGCGTCCTCCAGCACCGGCAGCAACCGGCCTGCCGCGATGTCGGCCTGCACCTGGAACGCCGCCAGCCGGGCCAGGCCCAGCCCACCCAGCACCAGCTGACGCAGCGCGTCGCCATTGCTGGCGCGCGCATTTCCGCTGGGCAGTACCCGCTGCTGCTGGCCATCCTGCAGCAGCGGCCAGCCCTGCACCGACCGTGCATGGCCGATATCCAACCGGTTGTGCACCAGCAGCGCGTCGGCATTGGCCGGCAGTCCGTGTCGTGCCGCATAGGCCGGTGCCGCCACGATCATCATCCGCGTTGCTCCCAGCCGGCGCGCGACCAGACTGGAACTCTTCAACGGGCCGGCCCGCACCGCCACGTCCGTGCGCTGCTCCAGCAGATCGATCACCTCGTCGGTCAGGGTCAGGTCCACACCGACCTGCGGGTGGCGCTGCAGGAAGTCTGGCAGCAGTGGCAGCAGGAAGTGCTGGCCGAACGGCACGTTGGCATTGACCCGCAGCCGCCCGCGCGGCTCGGCGTGGGCGCTGGCACAGCGTTCGGCCTCTTCCAGATCGGCCAGCACCCGCAGGCCGCGCTCATAGAACGAACAACCCTCCGGGGTCAGCTGCAACTGGCGGGTGGAGCGCTGCAGCAGGCGCGTGCCCAGCCGCTGCTCCAGCCGCGCGACCAGCTTGCTGACCGCCGACGGCGTCATCTCAAGGCTGCGGGCGGCAGCGGAAAAGCCGCCGGTTTCGATCACCCGCACGAACACTTCCAGTTCGCCGGATCGGTTGATGTCGGTGCGTGCCATGCGATGAATCAGATTCACAGATGATTATCCATGCGCAGTCTAGTTCACAGATGACCCTGGACGCACCATGGCCGTCACCCCCACCGGGTCATTTCGATGAATCGCCTGAGCCAACTGACCGCCACCGCCCTGCTTGCCCTGTCCGGCGCCGCCACTGCGTCACCCGCCCCGCACTGGGTCGCCAGCTGGCAGGCCAGCCCGCAGCCGGTGTGGGGCAGCGATTTCCTGTTTCCTACCCTCATTCCCGGCCAACTGCAGGACCAGACCTTCCGCCAGAGCGCTCGCATCAGCCTGGGCGGGTCGCGCCTGCGGATCCGCCTGAGCAATGCCTACGGCACCCAACCTTTGCGGATCGGCGCTGCCAGCATCGCCGCCCATGCGGGGGACACGCCGCAGCCGCTGCGCTTCGGCGGCCAGCCCGGGGTCGTGATTGCGCCCGGGCAGGACCGCCTGAGCGATCCGCTGTCCCTTCCCACCGCTGATCGGCAGGCGGTGCAGGTCAGCGTTTACCTGCCCGACCGCACGCCGCTGCAGACCTTCCATTGGGAAGGGCGGCAGACCAGTTGGATTGCGCCGGGCGACCAGCATCAACGGCCCGCGCTGCACGACGCCAGCAGCACCACGGCCCGCCTGCTCCTGTCGGCCATCGACGTCGAGGTCCCGGCCAGCGCGCGCAGCGTGGTGGTGATCGGCGATTCCATCACCGATGGCGCCACCGCCAGCCTCGACCAGGACCAGCGCTGGACCGATCACCTCGCCGCGCGGCTGGCACCCGAAGGTGTAGCGGTGGTCAATGCCGGCATCTCCGGCGGTCGCCTGCTGCGCGATGGCATGGGCGAATCGGCCCGCAAGCGCTTCCAGAGTGACGTGCTCGACCAGCCGGGCGTCGCCAGTGTGATCGTGCTGATCGGCATCAACGACATCAGCTGGCCGGGCACGGCCTTTGCCCGCACGCAGGCCAGGCCCAGCCTGGCCGAGCTGCAGGCCGGCTACCGCGACCTGGCCCAGCGCGCCCATGCACACGGCCTGCGCATCCTCGGCGCGACACTGACACCGTTTGCCGGCGCCCTGCCCGGCACCCCGCTGGACGACTACTACGCCGCGGACAAGGACGCCCTGCGCCAGCAGCTCAACGCCTGGCTGCGCACGGACAGCCCGTTCGACGCGGTGATCGACCTCGATGCGGCCCTGCGTGATCCGGCCGATCCCTCACGGATGGCGGCGGCCTACGACTCCGGCGACCACCTGCACCCGGGCGATGCGGGGAACCGGGCGATGGCCGAGACGGTGGATCTGGACGTCCTGATGGGGCCATCCACGCAGGGCGTGGATCTACCGCGACGCTGAGGCCAGACAAGCAAAAACCCCGGGCAGGCCCGGGGTTTCGTCGCAATCAGCTGGCTGCGGGGCTTACTTGCGCTTCTTGCGCACGTACAGCACCAGCGAGTGCTCTTCGAGCTCGTAGCCGTGATCGGCAGCGATCTTGCGCTGCAGGTCTTCGATCTCGGTGCTTTCGAACTCGATGATCTTGCCGCTGTCCACATCGACCATGTGGTCATGGTGGCCGCCGCGGTCGAGTTCGTAGACGGCCTGGCCGCCTTCGAAATTGTGCTTGAGCACGAGGCCGGCGGCCTCGAACTGGGTCAGCACCCGGTACACCGTGGCCAGGCCGATCTCGTCGCCATGCTCCAGCAGCTGGCGGTAGATGTCTTCGGCGGTCATGTGGTGCTGGGCATTGCGCTGCTCGAGCAGCGCCAGGATCCGCATCCGCGGATGGGTCACCTTCAGGCCGACTTTACGCAGGTCGTGGGTTTCCATAGGTCTCCGTTCATTGGCGATTTAGCGCCAGCTGCCTCGGATTGGGTCGCGGTGGCACGCCGGGAGTGTATCATCGGATTGATTTCCCCAACCGCCAGTCCCGATGCGCAATCTCCTGTTGGTCGCCGCCGTCGCCTTGTCCACCACCGGGTGCGGCATCATCTACAAGCAACCCATCTACCAGGGCAACCTGATCCGGGAAGATGCCGTGGCCAAGCTGCAGGTCGGGCAGAGCAAGCAGCAGGTCAACGCCCTGCTGGGCACCCCCTCTGTGCCGGACCCGTTCCACGCCCAGCGCTGGGACTACACCTCGACCGAGCGCGTGAACCGCCTGGGCCGTACCGACGTGAAGAATTTCGTCGTGTACTTCGAAAATGATGTGGTCACCCGTTGGGAAGGCGATTACTTCCCGGCCAACGACAAGGCCCTTGCCCAGCAGACCGTGCGCCAGTTCGGCCGCAATCTGCCGAAGGACAAGAAGAAGAAGGGCGGCCGCTGAGCCACCCTGCCCGTCCTCCGGGACGGGCCTGGGGATCACCCGCCGCGCGCGCGACGCCGGCGGTTGTCCTTGGGGTCGGCCTGCAGCACGCGCAGCAGCTCGACACGATCGCCATCCAGCAGCACCTGCTGCGGCCGCGCCAGTACGCCATGCACGGCGGCGGCCGGACAGTCGGTACTGCCTTCGAGCCCGGCCGCTGCTATCGCATCAGCCACGGTCGTCCCTTCGTCCAGCTGCAACCGGCGCGACAGCACCCGCTGTGGCCAGGCCAGCACGACCTCGACCTCGATCATCGTTCAGTCCTCGTCGGCGACGCGGACGAAATCGTTGACCATGCGATCGGCCAATCCCTGGAAGCCGATGGCCAGCGCTGGACCCAGCAGGCGTGAACTCGGCTCGAAGTCCAGGGTGAGGGTGACCTTGCAGGCATCTTCGGCCAGGGCATGGAATTCCCAGCGGCCATGCAGTTGCTTGAACGGCCCCTCGCGCAGCTGCATGTCGATGCTGTGCGGGCGTTGCAGGGTGTTTTCGGTCTGGAACCAGGTGCTGAACGAACCCAGGCCCAGGTCCAGGCGAGCGACCAGCCGGTCTTCGCCCTGCTCGACGATGCGGGCATCGGAGCACCAGCGGAAGCGGCGCGGATAGGCCTGGACGTCGTTGACCAGATCGAACATGCGCGCGGCCGAATGTTCGACCAAGGCACTGCGGCGGATAGTAGGCATGAATACAGGACGCTTCGGCAATCGACCGGGCGGGCCCGAATCGGAGACAATACGGAAATGAGCAAGAACACCGGCAAGGATAAAGCAAAGAGCGCGACGGCCAACAAGACCATCGCGTTGAACAAGCGTGCCCGTCACGAGTACCACATCGAAGACCGCTTCGAAGCCGGCCTGGCCCTGCAGGGCTGGGAAGTGAAGTCGATCCGCGCTGGCCGCGGCAACATCGTCGACGCCTACGCCTATGTGAAGGACGGCGAGATCTTCCTGATCGGCGCGCAGATCACCCCGCTGATCCAGGCCTCCACCCACGTGGTGGCCAACGACCGGCGCGAGCGCAAGCTGCTGCTGCACCGGAGCGAGATCGACAAGCTGGTTGGCAAGGTCGAGCGTGATGGCTACACGATCGTGCCCACCGCCATGTACTGGAGCAAGAACAAGATCAAGCTGGAAGTGGCGCTGGCCAAGGGCAAGCAGACCCACGACAAGCGCGATGCCGCCAAGGATCGTGACTGGGCGATCGAGAAGCAGCGGGTGATGCGTCGCGGCAACCGCGACGCCTGATGGAGCGCGCCGACGCTCCTGCGGCGGCCAATGCTGAAGACGCGCGCGAGCTGTGTGCGCGGTTGTCTGCGTTCAATCGCGCCAGCAGCGGTTTCAACTTCGAAGACGTGCCGGTCCGGCTGGCCTGGCGCGATGAACAAGGTGAACTGCGGGGCGGACTGCTTGCCGATGTCTGCGCAGGCTGGCTGCAGGTGCATGTCCTGTGGGTCGACCCGGAACTTCGCGGGCGTGGCATCGGCCAGCGCCTGTTGGCGGATGCCGAGATCCAGGCCCGTCACGTTGGTGCGTGCGGGGTGATGCTCGACACCTTCGACTGGCAGGCCGAACACTTCTACCTGCGACAGGGCTATGAAGTGTTCGGGCGGCTCCCCGACTGCCCGCCGGGCCACGAGCGGATCTATCTGCGCAAGGTGCTGCCAGGCCTTTAGCCCACGGCACCTCCGTCGGCTTTCGAAGGATTGCGCCAGACTGCCCCAGCGCGGGGCATCGCCCACCGTTACGGGCAACGACTCAACCCGCCAGCATGCCCTGCCCGCGCAGACGCGGTGACAGCGCCGCGTGCATCACCGCCAGGTGCATCACCACCGACAGCTCCGGGGCATGGCGATCATCGCCGGCACGCCACTGCTGCGCCAGCCGCGCGGCGTCGACGGGCAGCAGGGCCAGCAACTGGGCGTCGTCCAGCGCGTCGGCGGATGCCTGCAGCTGCCGCGCCAGTTGCCGCGACTGCCACACGTGCACGCCAATGCTGAGGCTGGCCAGCGACATCAGGGTCAGGGCCAGGCCATGTTCGAACCACTGTGACAGCACATCCGGACCCCACAGCAGTGCGGCCAGTACCGCCAGGGCCGGCAGCCGCCAGCCCAGCCAATGGAAGCGGCCACGCCGAGGCCAATGCACCACCACCGCACTGGCGATCAGCGCGGCTGCAGCCGTGGCCGGCAACTCGGTTGCCCAGGTTGCAGCCAACAACACCGCCAGCACCGCCCAGACCCAGCCGGGCGGCAGTGCCCGCCGCTGGTAATCGGCCCCTACCGGGCCAACCAGCTGACGCAGGCTGCGTTGTTGCATTGCTTCGGTCACCGGCCGTCTCCGTCTCTGTTCTGGCTGGAATGGTCGTAGCCAGTGTGTCGCAAATTCGTGCCCGCGACGTTAGCAATCCGCTATGACGGACGCTCTACAACATGTTGCGGATTGACGTGGCGACGGTTGGGCGAGCCGGGTGACTGTTCAGGCTTTTTGGCGTAGCATGTGCGGTGTTAGGCAGGTACTGATCGTGGCAACACGGAACAGACCTCGCACCTTGCAGAACTTGAAGAAACCGGGGGTGCATTGGTTTCGACGGGGGTTGTGAAGTCGCCTGGCGCATGCCGAGGGGGTAGCTTTCCTCGTAAATCCAGCTGCAAAACTCTAGTTGCCAACGACGACAACTACGCTCCGGTCGCTCTCGCAGCCTAAAAACTGCGGTGCGTGACCTTCTGCCGACTTAGGCGGAGCCTCGAAACTGCTTGTGTCCATGCTCGCAGCGTAGAGTCATTATCATGGAATCGCGCTGGGCGGCTGCCTGTCAGTCCGGCACAAGAACACAACAGGCTGGTTCCCGGGTGCGCTTTGCACACCGTGCTGCTCGGGGATGAGATTCAACGGTGAGCTAAGCATGTAGTGCTGGGGATGGAGTGCCTTCGGACGGCGGTTCAATTCCGCCCACCTCCACCATTTGTACCGCCCTTCGGGGCACGAAAAGCCAGATCTCCCGTCGATTGGGGTCTGGCTTTTTTGTTTCCAGCGATCAGCTTACGCCCCCACTACGAGGCGCGTTGCCGCCGGATCCCGCCGCCCTCAAGTGAAGGCCCCAGTGCAGCCAGGCAAAGGCCTGCCGCACCGGTCCCGCTGCTTCCCGCCAAGCCCCCTCAACGCGCCGGGCGTATCTGCCAGAGTTCGTACGCGCCTTCTTTCATGAGGGGTGTTGCTCGCCCATCGGCACGGAGGGTTGCAATCGCAGTACGCAGGATATGGTCTCTTTCCTGGCCCCCCGCGGCGCCGGGAGAGCGGACGATGAGGTATTCAGTACCGATGAGTTCGAGGAACGTGAGCGTGTGTTCAGGGCTATCCACCAGTCCCGGGCGCGTCAGGGCGATAATATCGACCGGCTCATATCGGATCGGCAGCCAGAAACCTTCGCCGCCGACATCGCCTACGACCCGCGTACTCGGGGCCTCCCGCGCAAGACGCTGTGCCGTCCTTTCCAGGCCGATGTCCCGCCAGGCAGCAGCACGTCGCGAGGCGGTATCGAACATGGGACGGTCAAGGCGGGTATCGAACGCGCGGGTGCCGGGTCCCCAAGCACCCGTCACCAGACACATCAAAGCCGAAGCTGCCGCGATGCAGAAGATCAAGCCACACATTACCCGGCCCACACTGGGGAGCAGCTGCCACTTCCACAGCGATTGCTGGACAAGGAAACCCGCGAACATCATCAGGCTCAGCACAGGCGTGATGAAATAGTTTCCATCCGCACCTGATGCTTCGATGTAGCGATTACCCAACAGCATCGGGAAGAACAGCAACCCGATGAAAAGCACGGGTAAAGCGCGCTTCCAGGCAATGGGTCTTCTGCACCCCAGCACCAGAGCCGCCAGAGGCAGACCCAGCCACGCATTACCTGTCCACAGAATCTGCAGCAGAGGGTACTGGCGTGGATCGAACAGATACGCCAACAGCGCCTGTCCCGGGGGGAGATAGACAAGCAGATCACTGGTCGGAAGGTGACCGACCGGCGAGCGCAACGGCAAGCCCCACGCCGCGAAAAGGTCCAAGGCTGCATTGGGGGCGACAATGGGCACTCCGGCCAACCACCAGGTTCGCGCAGTGATGAGCCACACCAGCAGAATCACCGCGAAGAACACGCCGCTCGCGACCATGGCACTCAGCTGCCCACGGCGATGACACTGGCGGCGCCATCGAACAAGGGCGGTGATCGCCAGCACACCGATGGCCATCGTGTACGGAATGTTGGACAGCCTGGCCTGGCTGGCCAGCAGGGCCGCGGCCGCTGCAATCCAGAACCACCCTGCCCCTCCTCTGTTGCCAAGTCGAAGCACTGCCAGCAGCGATATGGCAAGCAACAACGCTGCCAAGGCGTCGCCCTTGGCAGTGATTGAGATGTTGGCGAACGCTGGCAGCGTTGCAAGCAGTGCGACAACGTAGGGCCGCAACGAACGTCCCACACGCAACTCGCGCAGGATCTGTGAAGCAACAGCAAGGGTGGCCAGCCAGCAGCCGATGCTCAAGCCGATGATGGCCGAAATGCTCCCGATTGCCGCCAGTGGCACCTGGAGCATCTCGATCAGCTTTGGATAGTAATGGACCGGCGCGACAAGGCCTTCACTGAAGAAAATGTTGCCGCTGGCGATCAATGCACGGTCAGCCGACAGGCCGTACCAGTTCGAATCGAAATCCGATGAAACCGATGCCTTTGCAAACAGCACGAAGGTCAGGGTCGCGATCAAGGCGGTGACCGCAGGCGTTCGCTTACCGCCTCGTCGCACGCTGGACAGCAACATCCCTCCAAGCCACGGTCCGCGCCGCAGGACGAGCACGCCTCCCAGTACCACCAATGCCAGCCAGGCGAGTGCCTGCATGCTGCCGAGGCCAAGCAGCGAAGCCGTCCAAAGCAGAAGCGAGCAGGACACGATGCCAGCCAAGCCGACAATGACCTGCTGGCCCGGATCACGTCGGGATACACCACCGGCCAAGGCAACCAGGCATCCGCCCAGGGCGAAAATGCCTTCCAGATAGAGATAGCTGGCCAGCATCGCCACATCCACACCATGATGCCGGGCATACAGCACGGAAACGGCTGCAACACTCCCCCACAGGGCCGGGCCACGCAGCAGCTTCAGGGCCCCATACAGCACCAGAAACAGAAATAACGATTCCAGAGCCCCCTGCCATGCCGCCGGCTGCCTTACGTGCCACCCCCATACGCCTGGCCCGACCAGGGACCAAATCGGGACCGCAATGAAGACCAGTACCATCGCACTCACGAGTGCAAGTCTGGCGACGGGTGATTTCATGGATCCGCTCAATGGTATGCATGGGATGGCGCAGATTACTGTCTGGTACTGCGCTCGTCATCCTCGGGCCGCATGCGTGCGTGGGCAACCGATCCGTGCGGGATCGAGCGACGTGCCAGTGGCCGGCAGCCCCGCACTACCCCACACTGTGGCCATCTCTCCCGTCGTCCACGACGTCCAGAAGGATCTGCGATGAACACGCCTCTGCTCGCCCTGCTGTTGGGTGTGACCGTATCGACCGCCGCTGTTGCCGCACCTCCGGCAACCAGCACCACCGCACTGGAAGCCCTGCTGGCCTGCAAGGCGGGTTCCGATTTCACCGAAGCGCAGGTGGAGCAGGCATTCCAGTCCGCCGGCCTGAGCCGCGACCCCGGCAGCGTGTTCGAGCCCAAGGGCAAGCCGGTGGCGCTGTTCGGAGGCACCGTAGCCAGCGCGGATGTGAGCATTTCCAAGCCCTACAAGAGCCTGCACGTGTATCTGCAGGGCGTCGATCACCAGCGTTTGGCCCGATCCTGGGGAGTGACGACGGTCAACGACGCGGCCGAGACCGAAGCGCCTTCCTACCTCAAGAAGATTGATGCCACGCACACGCTGCATGTGGGTGCCGGTGACGACTACGAAGGTTATTCGGCTGCGGTGACCTGCCTGATCGAAGGATGATCTGCGGGGAGACCGGCTGACAGGCGGGTTCGCCGGGCACGGTCCGGCGCTGCCGCAGGCCTGCTTCCGCGTTGACACGCCTGCCGCTAGAGTGGCGCCAGCGCAGGGAGTCCACATGCAAAGAACAGGCATCGGCGTCATCCGCACCACCTTCGTCCTCGTTGCCCTGCTCGCCCTGAGCGGATGCGCGACGCTGCGCCAGTTCGGCCCATCGGTGCAGGTGGGCACGGTCACGCCAGGACAGTACATCGCGCTCAAGCGCGGTGACATTCTCACCAGCGGCAAGCTCAGCGCGGCCACCATGGAGACCCTGCGCGTGGCCGGCCTGGACGAGGGCGCCTGTGCCAAGCCCGGCCTGCCCTGCATCGAGGCGATGGAGGGCAGCATCGTCGTCCGCGAGGAAGACAAGCGCTCGGCGCTGGCCGAACTGTGGGTGCAGTATGCGATGACGATGCCGGCGCCAAAGCGCGAGTCGGCGTCGGTGGCCCGCAGCAAGGCCGCGACCACCCCGCCCGACCCGACCTTCCAGCCGCGCCTGGATGCGTGGATGCAGATCGCGCGGCAGTCCTACGCATATCTGTTCTTCACCGAACGCACCGCCAACCAGCGTGGCTTCGAAGACCGCCAGACCCAGGTGCGGGACTACTACAACCTGGCCGTGCAGGAATCAGCCGTGCTGCTGTTCGAAGCCTATTCGAGCAAGCAGGTGCGCAACGACAACGGGCGGTTCCAGCTGGGACGCTGGACCTTCGTACTCGCGCCTGCCGACGATGGCCCGGCAGCGGGCACGCGCGAGCCGATCGAACTGGTACCGGCCGCATCGATGTCCTTCACCGGCACCCTGCGCAGCGTGCATCGCCGCGACGGCTTTGGTGCCGAACTGGTGGCGGTGATGGCCGACCCGGCCAGCACCGGGCCGGCGGCCGCCGCCGCTGGTACCGCAACGACGGCCGAGCGCGACTGGAGCGAGATGCCGTCGCCGTCGATGACCGTGCTGCTGCGTTTTTCCGGCAACAACCTGTGGGAAGTGCTGCACGACGACGAGCCGGAACTGGAGATCCACGACCCCTACCAGGTGGCGGTGGTGGAACTGCACGGCGAGCAGGTGCCACTGGCGGCGAACTTCACCGCTGGTTACGCGCTGTGGCTGGCCCGCTCCAACTTCAGCCGGCAATCGCTGCGTACGCTGTTCGGCGGCAAGGGCGGTATCGACAAGCCACATCTGTTCATGATGCAGCCGTACGATCCGGACCGCCGCGTGCTGCTGATGATCCATGGCCTGGCCAGCAGCCCGGAGGCGTGGGTCAACGTGGCCAACGAGCTGATGCGTGACGATGAGATCCGCGGCGACTTCCAGATCTGGCAGTTCTACTACCCGACCAACATGCCGATCGCCCTCAGCCACGATGAGATCCGGCGGATCCTGCACGAGGCACTGCAGCACTTCGACCCAACCGGCAAGGCGCTGGCATCGCACAACATGGTGGTGGTCGCGCACAGCATGGGCGGGGTGATTTCGCGGCTGATGGTGTCCTCCTCCGGCGACCATCTGGTCGACACCCTGCTGGCGACCGCGCAGATGACCCCGGCGCAGCGCGAACTGCTGCGTACGAAGGGCGCGCCAGTGCTCACATTCCAGCCGGAACCGGAAATCTCACGGGTGGTGTTCATCGCTACCCCCCATCGCGGCACCGATGTTGCCGGCACGCGCCTGGGGCGCTGGCTCGGCCGCTTCGTGCGCCTGCCGCTGACCGTGCTGGAGGATGTCGCGACATTGGCAAACGACGGCAAGGTCGAGCGCAACGACGACAAGCACGGCTACCAGATGAACAGCATCCAGAACCTGGACAAGGACGATGCCTTCGTCAAGGCCGTGGCCGATCTGCCGATATCGCCGAAGGTGCGTTACCACTCGATCATCGCGCGGACCCAGGCCGAAGGTCCGCTGGAAAAGACCGACGATGGACTGGTTCCCTACTGGAGCTCGCACCTGCCGAAGGCCGTCTCGGAAAAGGTGATCGTGTCCGGTCACAGCGTGCAGGAAGCCACGCCGGCCATCGTCGAACTCCGCCGCATCCTGCATGAGGACATGGAGGCTCATCCTCTGCCGGCGAAGTAGCGCACGACTTAAAGCAACCATGGCCCGCGCTTTCCCGTCCGGGCCACCGACAACGAGGCAATGGAATGCATATCTCAACACTGGTCGAGCTGCTCGGCAGCAAGGGCTCGGATGCTCGTCTGCAGGCATGGTTCGCGCAGCACGGTATCGGCAAGCCCCCGACCACGATCAGCGCGAACCAGGGGCAGAAATCGGTCAAGGACAAGCTCCACGACATGGAGTTCTACTTTGCCTTCGACATCATCAATGATCGCTTCTATCCGCCCACCGTCGGAGCGCGTGGCAGCCTGCTGAGCCACTTCAAGTCCGCCACCCTGTTCAGTCGCCGGCCCAAGGGCAATCCGCCAAAGCCCGAAGGCTTCTGGGACGGATACGTGCAGCCATCAGCCACATTCCAGGACTGCCTGGCGTACTTCAACGGCCGGTTGGAAGAATTCGGCGACACCGCCTACTTTGAAAAGCCGCTTACCGGGGACGTCGACATCAAGCTCTGGTTCTGCAAGCGCAGGCAGCGCGTGGACACCATCCAGCTCAATCTGCATGAGGACCGCGAGTTCATCGGCCATCATGATTTCGACCCTGGCAATGAACACAACACCACCCCGCAGGCGGCAACGCTGGTACTGAAGTGGCTGTTCGATCGCCGGCACCTGCGGGTGCCGCAGGCACTCTACGAGGCCGGGTTGGAGGATGATCACCAAGCGATCCTGCGCTTTGCCGAGCAACATCTTGGCAACCACGTCTGGGCAGGCCAGCTTCACGATTCACCTGCGCTGCGCAGCGTGCTGGCCCACACCAGGACCACCCGCCCCCTGCGAATGGACAACGGCAGCCCGCTGCACCTGTTCGACAAGTGGCTGTACCTGAAGGCAGGCGGAGCATGGGAACGGCATCAGGCCCTCTACAACGACGACACACTGGCGGACTGGAGTGCGAGCGTGGATGCGTTCGAACGCGCGGTGGTGCTTGATGCCGCGCAGCGACAGGCCTTCCTGGCAATGCTGGACGACGCCTACCAGCGGGTTCAGCAAGCGCACCCTGCCTGATCGCATTGAGGGAAATCCCTCATCGTGCGTACGCATCGCTCTGGCTAAGGTGACCACTCTCTTCCGCAGGAGGTCCGCATGAACACGTCAGAGCCCAGCCGTCAGCCCAGCCCCGACCCGGCCGAGCGCAATGCGTTTTTCCCGTCGCCGTACTCGCTGTCCCAGTTCACTTCGGCAACCACCGATCTGTCCGGCGCGGACTATCCCGATGCCCGTCGTGATGGACGCTGGAAAGTGCTGATGATCGCCGCCGACGAACGTTATCTGCCGACCGCCAACGGCCGCCTGTTCTCGACCGGCAACCATCCGGTGGAGACGCTGCTGCCGATGTATCACCTGCACAAGGCCGGTTTCGGGATCGACGTGGCGACGCTGTCGGGCAACCCGGTGAAGTTTGAGTGGTGGGCGTTCCCACGCGAAGACCGCGAGATCGGCGACCTGTACGAACGCTACGAATCCCGCTTCCGCCAGCCTCTGCACCTGGACGAGGTGGCGAGGGCACTCGATACCGGTTCGGACTATGCCGCGGTGTTCATTCCCGGCGGTCACGGTGCGTTGATCGGCCTACCGGAAAGCCGCGCAGTGAAGGCCATCCTGCAGTGGGCGGTGGACAATCAACGTCACATCATCACCCTCTGCCACGGCCCTGCCGCGCTGCTGGCAGCCGGCGTGGATGAGCCCAATGGCGGTTCATTGTTCCGCGGTCATCGGATCTGCGCCTTCCCCGATGCGATGGACCGGCAGACCCCGGATATCGGCTACATGCCTGGTCAACTGCCGTGGTTCTTCGGCGAGCGCCTGGCCCAGCAGGGCGTGCAGATCGTCAACGAGGGCATCGATGGCAGCGTGATGCAGGACCGCCTGCTGTTGACCGGCGACAGCCCGCTGGCGGGCAATGCGCTGGGCAAGCTGGCTGCGCGCACCCTGCTGGATGCGTTAGCCGGTCGCTGAGAGGACAGGCACTTCCTGCCGGCGCAGGCTGCGTGCTACACAGGACCGCGCCTGTGTTCTGCTGCAGGTGTGGCGCCGGCACGCTGTTGCCAGCGGCGGTCGGCAGTTATCGCATCAATGGAGTCTGGTAGCACCCACGACAACAAGGAGTGTGATCAATGACGTTGCACAATCGAATGACCGCTTTTTCCTTCGCTGCAGTAGTTGCGCTTGCCGCGCTGGTGCCTTCAGCACCGGCAAATGCCGCCGAAGAGGTCGGCCTGCAGGAAGAGTGCGTGCCCTTCCGGGCCGGCTTCGGCATCCACCAGCGTTGCACGCTGTACGTGGTCTATGACGATGGCACCCGCGTGGCCAGCGACCACTACAACCGCGACGAGAACGGGATGATGTACGACCCCTGATCGCCTGTGGCATCTGCCGGGCGGCCGCACGCCGTCCGCCCGGCCCTTGCAGCCGCCCATCCCGGCATACCACTGCCCTTGCCTTCCATGGCATCCTCCATGAAACCGCTTTCATGGAATGGAGGGATTCCACGATGTTGTCTCGCTTCCGCACGTCCGCGCTCTGCGCACTCCTGGCTTTCGCAGTGCCCGCCGTCACCTGGGCAGCCTCGCCCGCGCCGTTGAAGGTGATGTCCTTCAACGTACGCACCCCTGCCGACACCGACCCCGGCAAGCGCTGGGAGGACCGCCGCGACGCCATGGTCAAGGTGATCCAGCAGGCACACCCAGCCGTGATCGGCACCCAGGAGCTGGTGCTGGAGCAGGCCAATTACCTGGCCGAGCACCTGCCCGACTATCGCTGGTTCGGCGAAGGCCGCCGCGGTGGCAGTGGCGACGAACACATGGGCGTGTTCTACGACAGCAAGGTGCTGGCGATGGAAGAGTCAGGCAACTTCTGGCTGTCCGATACGCCCGAGGTCGCAGGCAGCATCAGCTGGGGCAACCTGTTCCCGCGCATGGTCACCTGGGCCGTGTTCCGCCGCCTGGATGATGGCCGTCGCTTCTACTTCATGAACACCCACCTGCCCTACCGCGACGAGGACGAACCGCGCCGGATCAAGGGAGCCGAACTGATTGCCACGCGCGTGGCCGCGCTGCCTTCCGACCTGCCGGTGGTGCTGACCGGTGATTTCAACAGCGAGCCCGGCGGCGGCACCTATCAGGCCTTCACCCGGGTGCTTCAGGACACCCGTCGCCAGGTCAAGTCGCCGCAGGGTCCGCGCCTGACCTTCCACAACTTCACAGGAACGGCGACCGCCGAGCTGGACTGGGTGCTGGTGCGTGGCTTCCACGCGCGCAGCTTCCTCACCGATGACCGCCGCATCGACGGCGTACTGCCCTCCGACCACTTCCCGCTGGTGGTTGAGCTGGACTGGCCGAAACACTGAGCAATGCGGCGACCCTCGCTACGGCGACGGTCGCTTGCCCAGCAGGCGGTACAGCGCCTGGTGCTGGTCGCGCGCCTGGCAGATGCGCGCGCCGACGGCAAGGAACACCGCAATGCCGACAAGGCCAGCACCCAGCATTGAATCGGGCAGGCGCACGAAGCCGATCACTGCGGCCATCGCGGCCAGTACCAGCAACACCACCACGCCGACCGACAGCCCGGCCCCCGGCAGGCCGGGATCACCGAGCAGCGTCCGTTGCGCCGATTGCTTCTGTTCGCCCATGTCCTGTCCTCCCGTGGTTTTCTCCACTAGTTACACGGCGGGCGGCACTTCCGGCAGAGTCAGAAACGTCACAGCGGCGAGAACGTCCACGGCGGCCCGCGCGCTACCCTGCCAGCATCATCGTTGAGCGGAGACAACGCATGACCCATCGCAGCCGACTGGCCGGGTTCATCATCGATTGCCAGGACACGCCCGCCGCAGACAGCGCGCGCTTCTGGGCCGCAGCGCTGGGCCTGCAGGCCGAGCCTGCCCGTGCTGAAGGCGACGCAGAGTATGCCGATCTGACAGGCGCGCCGGCGGGATTGAACGTGGAGGTGCAGCGGGTCGATCACCCGTCGCGGGTGCATCTGGATATCGAAAGCGACGACATCGACGCCGAAGCCGAAAGGCTGGAAAAACTCGGTGCCCGCCGGGTCGGTTTCGTCAAACGCTGGTGGGTGATGGAAGCGCCCACCGGTCATCGATTCTGCATCGTGCGCATGCGTGATCACGATGCTCCGGCCAACCACTGGCCATGATGGAAAAAGGGACGGAAGCAGATGCTTCCGTCCCCTGTCGATCAGCGCGCCTGCGCCACGCTCGGCGCCTGCGGTGACTGGCCCCAGCCACCGAGTGCCTTGTACACACCCACGACACTGACATTGACCTCTGATTCGGCGGCCGCCAGTGCATCATCGGCCACCAGCTGCGTGCGCTGCGCGTCCAGCAGGGTCAGGAAGTCCTCCGACCCTTCGCGGTAGCGGATCTGCGCCAGCGATTCGGCACGCCGTGCCGCCTGCGCCTGCTCGACAACGATGGCCAACCGCGCCTGCTGCTTGGAGTAGCGGGTCAACGCGTTTTCGGTGTCCTCCAGCGCCAGCAGCACCGCCTGTTCGTACTGCGCGGCCACGCCCTCGGCCTCAGCCTTGCTGGCACGCAGGCGTGCCTTGACCGTGCCGAAGTCGAATGCCGCCCAGCTCAACGATGGGGTCAGCGACCAGGCCTTGTTGTTGCCGTTGACCAGGCCACTGGCATCGCCGCCGAGGAAGCCGACGAAACCGGACAGCGACAGCCGCGGGAACAGATCGGCCGTGGCCACGCCGACACGCGCGGTGGCGGCAGCCAGGCGACGCTCGGCCACGCGCACGTCGGCACGCTGGCGCAGCAGTTCGCGGGTATCACCCAGCGGCAGTGCCTTGGCAAACGCCGGCACTTCGTGCGGTGCCAGCATGGCGGTCAGCACCTCCGGGCGCTGGCCAAGCAGGACAGCCAACCGGTTGCGCGACTGCGTCTCGGCCACTTCCAGCAGCGGGATGTCGGCCTCGATGGCTTTCAACCGTGCGCGGCTGCTCTGCACGTCCAGCTCGCTGCCGGCACCCAGTTCCCAGCGCGCCTCGGTCAGCCGCTGCGTATCGCGCAGGTTGACCAGGGTGCGCTGGGCCACCGCGATGCGCTTCTGGGTGCCACGCAGTTCGAAGTAGTTGCGTGCCACTTCGGCAGCGATCAGCACCTGCGCGTCGGCAAGGTTGGCCTGCTCGGCGTCCAGATCGGCACGCGCAGCCTCTGCAGCACGGCGCTTGCGGCCGAACAGATCCAGCTCCCAGCCCGCATCGAAGCCGAGCTGGTAGCTTTCACTGAACACCCGCTGCCCACCCAGCTGCGGATCGGGTTGCTTGCGGCGGTCGTAGCTGCCGCCAGCGGTAACGTGTGGCGCCTGGTCGAAGCGGCTCTCGACAAACACGGCACGGGCCTGGCTGACACGGGCGACAGCCACGCGCAGGTCCAGGTTGTCCGACAGCGCGCCGTGCACCAGTTCTTCAAGCACGGGGTCATCGAACTGCGCCCACCAGCTGGCCACCGGCGAGGTGGTGCTGAAGACCGGCTGCTGTGCACCCTGCAGGACGACGGGCTCCTGCACCGGTGCCTTGTAGTTGGGGCCGACGCTGACACAGCCCGCCAGCACCAGGCTGGAGACGGCCATCGCCAGGGTGCGGATCACCATGGCAGCACCTCGCCCAGGTAGGTGAAGCTGCCGCTGGCGCCGGACTCGCCGATCAGCGCCATCTGCACGCTGGAACGCGCGCCCTCGGCGATTTCGATCTCGCCGTTGCCACCGTTCATATCGGTTTTCACGTAACCGGGGTGCACGGTGTTGACCTTGATCGGCGTACTGCGCAGTTCATGGGCCAGGGCCAGGGTCCAGCTGTTCACCGCGGCCTTGGACGCGTTGTAGGCCGGGATCTTGAAGTCGTAGATGCCCGAGGTCGGATCGGCATGCAGGGTCTGCGAGCCGAGCATGCTGGAGACGTTGACGATGCGGCCGGACTTGGCCTGCTTGATCAGCGGCAGGAAGGCCTGGGTCACCGCCACCAGCGCATACACGTTGGTCTCGAACGTGCGACGCCAGGTGTCCAGCGACTGCTCCGACGGCAGTTGCGCTGGGTTCTCGATCATGATGCCGGCGTTGTTGACGAGGATGTCCAGACGACCATGGCGCTGACGCACCTGCTCGACCGCCTCGGCGATGCTGGCGCCATCATTGACGTCCAGCTGCAGCGCTTCCACCGGCAGGCGCTCGGCCTGCAGCTTCAACGCCAGTTCCACTGCGGTTTCGCGCTTGCGCCCGGCCAGCAGCGTGTGCACGCCGGCCTGTGCCAGCTGGCGCACGGTTTCCAGGCCGATGCCGCGGGTTGCGCCGGTGACCAGCGCGATCTTGTTCTGATGGGTGTTCATGGATTCATTGCCTTGGTAGGGGGAAGCGGGCGCCGGTGATTGCCGGCGCCGATGTTTTCCATGTCAGTGATGGATGGTCGGCTCGCCGTGCTGCACCAGCTGGCCACCACCGTTGCGGGTGACGAACTTGCGCAGTGCCACGTAGAACACCGGGGTCAGGAACAGGCCGAACAGGGTCACGCCCAGCATGCCGGCGAACACCGTGATGCCGGTCACCGAGCGCACTTCGGCGCCAGCGCCATGCGACAGCACCAGCGGCACCGTGCCGGCGATGAAGGCGATGGAGGTCATCACGATCGGGCGCAGACGCAGGCGGCAGGCTTCCAGTGCCGCTTCGACGATGCCCTTGCCGCCCATCTCCAGCTCTCTGGCGAACTCGACGATCAGGATCGCGTTCTTGCACGCCAAGCCCATCAGCACCACCAGGCCGACCTGCACGAACACGTTGTTGTCGCCGCCGGTCATCCACACGCCGAACAGCGCGGACAGCAGGGTCATCGGCACGATCAGGATCACCGCCAGCGGCAGCGACCAGCTTTCGTACAGCGCGGCCAGCACCAGGAACGCCAGCATGATCGCCACCGGGAACACGATGAAGGCCGCCTTGCCCTGGGTCGCCTGCTGGTAGCTCAGGTCGGTCCATTCGGTAGCCATGCCCACCGGCAGCACCTTGGCGGCGATGGCGGTGAGGTTGTTCATCGCTTCGGCCGAGGACAGCACACGCGGGTCGGCTTCACCGGCCAGGTCAGCGGCCGGGTAGCCGTTGAAGCGCAGCACCGGGTCCGGACCGTAGGTTTCCTTGACGGTGACCATCGAGCCGATCGGCACCATCTCGCCACGGTCGTTGCGGGTCCGCAGCTTGCCGATGTCTTCGACGCTGTCACGGAACTGGCCATCGGCCTGCGCGATCACCTGCCAGGTACGTCCGAACTGGTTGAAGTCATTGACGTAGGCCGAACCCAGGTAGGTCTGCAGCGTATCGAACAACTCGGTCAGCTGTACGCCCTGGGCCTTCGCCTTGACCCGGTCCACCTCGGCATCCAGCTGCGGCACGTTGGCCTGGTAGCTGGTGATCGGGAAGGCCATGCCCGGGGTCTGCGCAACCGCGCCCTGCATCGACTGCACCGCGTTCTGCAACGCGCCATAGCCGAGGTTGCCACGGTCCTGGATGAACATCTGGTAGCCGTTGCCGTTACCGAGGCCGAGGATCGGCGGCGGCATCATGGCGAAGGCGAACCCTTCCTGCAGGCCTGCGATCTTCTGGTTGATCTCCGCATTGATCTGCGCCGCGGTGCGGCCATGGCGCTCGCTGAACGGCTTGAGCGGAATGAACGCAACACCGGTGTTGGGCGTGTTGGTGAACTGCAGGGCATTCAGACCGGGGAACGAGATGGTGTGAGCCACACCGTCGGTTTCCTGGGCGATCTTGGCGACCTTGCGCAGCATTTCATCGGTACGCGCGATCGACGAACCCTCCGGCAGCTTCACGCCGGCGATCAGGTACAGCTTGTCCTGGGTCGGAATGAAGCCCGGCGGCACCAGCTTGAAGATGAAGCCGGTACCCACCAGCAGCACCGCATACACCACGAACACCGCACCACGACGACCGAGGATCTTCGACACGCCACGCTCGTACTTTTCCGAGCTGGACTTGAAGAAGCGGTTGAACGGACGGAACACCCAGCCGAACAGACGGTCGATGATGCGGGTCGGGGCATCCTTCGGCGCGCCATGCGGCTTGAGCAGGCGGGCCGCCAGGGCCGGCGACAGGGTCAGCGAGTTGATCGCCGAGATCACCGTGGAGATGGCGATGGTGACCGCGAACTGCTTGTAGAACTGACCGGTGACGCCCGACAGGAACGCCATCGGCACGAACACCGCACACAGCACCAGGGCGATGGCGATGATCGGCCCGGACACTTCGCGCATCGCCTGATGCGCAGCGGCCAGCGGGGTCAGGCCTTCTTCGATGTTGCGCTCAACGTTTTCCACCACCACGATCGCGTCATCGACCACGATGCCGATCGCCAGCACCAGGCCGAACAGGCTCAGCGTGTTGATCGAGAAGCCCAGCAGGTACAGCGCGCCGAACGTACCGACGATCGACACCGGCACGGCGATGAGCGGGATGATCGACGCACGCCAGGTCTGCAGGAACAGGATCACCACCAGCACCACCAGCGCGATGGCTTCGAGCAGGGTGGAGACCACGGCCTTGATCGAGTCGCGCACGAAGATGGTGGTGTCATACACCGCTTCGTACTTCACGTCGGCCGGCATGGTCTTCTGCATCTCGTCCATGCTGGCCATCACCGCATCGCGGATCTCCAGCGCATTGGCGCCGGGGGCCTGGAAGATACCGATACCCACCGCGTTCTTGCCGTCCAGCTGCGAGCGCAGCGTGTAGTCACCGGCACCCAGTTCGACACGGGCCACGTCCGCCAGCCGCACCACTTCACCGTCGGTGCCGCTCTTGAGCACGATGTCGCCGAACTCCTGCTCGCTGCGCAGGCGGCCCTGGGCATTGATCAGGGTCAGGAACTGGCTGTTGGGCATCGGTTCGGCGCCGAGCTGGCCGGCCGAGACCTGCACGTTCTGCTCGCGCATGGCGCGCACCACGTCGCTGGCGGTCAGGCCGCGCGCGGCCACCTTGTCCGGGTCCAGCCAGGCGCGCATGGCATAGTCACCACCGCCGAAGATCTGTGCGTCGCCGACGCCCTGGATACGTGCCAGCGCATCCTTGACGTGCAGGCGGGCGTAGTTGCGCAGGTACAGGGTGTCGTACTTGCCGTTGGGCGAGGTCAGGTGCACCACCATCAGGAAGGTGGGTGACTGCTTCTGGGTGGTCACGCCTTGCCGGCGCACGTCCTCGGGCAATCGCGCCTGGGCCTGGGCAACGCGGTTCTGTACCTTCACCGCCGCTTCGTCCGGGTCGGTGCCCGGGCGGAAGGTGATGGTCATCTGCAGCACGCCGTCGGAACCGGCCACCGACTTGAGGTAGATCATGCCCTCAACGCCGTTGATGGCCTCCTCCAGCGGGGTGGCCACGGTTTCGGCGATCACCTTCGGGTTGGCGCCCGGGTAGACCGTGCGTACGACCACCGACGGCGGCACCACTTCGGGGTACTCACCGATGGGCAGCATCGGAATCGAGATCAGGCCTGCGGCGAAGATCACGATCGACAGCACCGCCGCGAAGATCGGCCTGTCGATGAAGAAACGGGAAAAGTCCATGGAAGAATTCCTGGAAAAGGCCGTCGGCGGGCAACAGCCGCCCTGCCCCTCGCCAATCTGGCGAAGGCAGTGACGGCTGCCGCTGGCACCGGCAGCTAAGCGGGGACGCGGATCAGGAGCCGGCGGATCAGTGGTTCAGTGCGGCAGTTGCATCGCGACCCGGCGCCGGCGCAGCGGTGGGCTGCATCGCCACCGCCTTCGCCTGCACCGGCATGCCGGGCATGAAGACCTTCTGCACGCCATCGATGATCACCTTGTCACCGGCGGCCAGGCCCTGCTCGACGATGCGCAGGCCTTCGGCGGTGCGGCCGAGGCGGATGTCACGGCGCTGGGCCTTGCCATCCTTGTCGACCACATAGACGTACTTGCGGTCCTGGTCGGTCAGCACGGCCTTGTCGTCGATCAGCATGGCCTGGAACTGGCCGCTGCCGAGCAGCTGCACGCGGGCGAACAGGCCCGGGGTGAACTGGCGATCGGCGTTGTCCAGCAGTGCGCGGACGCGGATGGTGCCGGTGCTGCGGGTCACCTGGTTGTCGAGGAAGTCGACCTTGCCCGAGTGCGGGTAGCCTTCTTCACCGGACAGGCCGATCTTCACCGGCAGCTCGCTGTCGCGCTCGCTCGGGCGCTCGCCCTTGCGTGCCATCTGCGCGTAGCGCAGGAAGGTGCTTTCGTCGGCATCGAAGTACACGAACACCGTATCCAGCGAGACCAGCGTGGTCAGCACGCTGGCGCTGTCGCCGGCGGTCACCAGGTTGCCGGCGGTGACCATCGCCCGGCCGGCACGGCCGTCGATCGGCGCACGCACCTTGGTGAACTCCAGGTTGAGGCGGGCGGCATCCACCGCGGCCTGCGCAGCCTGCACCGCCGCACCGGACTGGTCGGCAGCCGCACGACGCTGTTCGGCGGTCTCGGTGGAAATCGCCTGCTGTTCGGCCAGGCGCTTGGCACGCTCGGACTCGCTGCGGGCCAGCACCGCCTGGGTACGCGCACGGGCCAGTTCGGCGTTGGCGCGGTCGTACTCGGCCTGGTAGCTGCGGGCATCGATGGTGAACAGGACGGCGCCCTTCTTCACTTCTTCGCCTTCAACGTAGCTGACCTTGTCGATGTAGCCGGACACGCGCGGGCGCAGCTCGACGCTCTGCACGGCCTCGACGCGACCGCTGAATTCATCCCACTGGCTGACCTGCTTGAGCAGCACGGGGGCAGCTGAGACCTGCGGCGGGGGCGGCGCGCCGGCTTCTTCGGCATGGCCACCGCTGCAGGCCGCCAGGACGGCGGCGGCGAGGATCGACACGCCAGCCATCGCGATGCGATGACCGAAACGATGTGGAGTGGTATTGGGGGAAGTCATGGCATGCATCCGTACGGAGGGGTGGTACAGCTATTTGAGAATTGCTATCAACTTTCGGCGGCGTATCCTGCGACCTCAACCAAAGTCGAGGTCAAGCAACGCCTGCGGTGTCGCGCCACAGCGGCGGTATTTCCAGGTGCAGCAGGCCGCGTGGCAGTTCGGCATCACTGCTGTCGCAACGGACGATTGCGCGGTTGTCGCGGCACCCGTCGAGCAGGGACACCACGCGGCGACCGACCAGCAGTGAACTCGGCCATTCAATACAGGCGTTGGCAGCGTTGGCCGGCGTGCAGACCGGACTGCACACTTCCAGCATCTGCGCGCGTACGCCTACGGCCTGCGCTTCCTGGTGCACCACCTGCGCGTACATGCGCAGCGCGGCGGTGGTGATCGAGGTCTCGCCATAGCCTGCCCAGGGCTTGAGCCCGGCCGGGCTGCCGATCATCACGTAGCGGCGGGCGTGCACGTTGTCCTGCAGCAGCGGCAGCAGGTGGTGCACTGCGTGCACATGCGGCATCAGGTCCGCCTGCAATGCCGCCGACAGGGCGTCACCGCCACGCTCGACCACGCGGCCACGGTTGTACGGGCCGCCCATCGCGGCAACCACCGCTGCCAGCGGGCGCGGGCGCTGCGCCACGCGTTCGGCCAGCACACGTGCCGAACCGTCGTCGCTGAGCGAGCCCAGCATCGTCTGCAGGCCCGGCTCATCAGCGAACTGCTCGTGCAACGCCGCCAGGCGGCCGGGATCGCGGCCGACCACCAGCACGGGGCTGCCGGCCTCCAGCAATGCGCCGACCACCCCCTGGCCCACGGCACCGGTGCCGCCGAGAACCAGGACCTCGGGCGTCAGAATCCCATTCACGGGACATTTCCTCCCAAATCCGGGATAGTCCCGATTCGGCGCAGCCGGTCACCCTTGTGCGAGGCAAGGTGCAAGGCACCGCCACGCTGCTGACGCATGGGTGCGGTAAACTCCCGAAAATCCTTGTTAACCAAGGAGCTGGGACGGGATTCAACGGTCATTGCCAGGTCCAGGGCGTTCTGGCCGGCAATCCGGAAGCGGGCAAGAATGTTGCGCAGGCTCATGGCGGACGGGCTCCAATTAGCGAATGGCGCCACGATAGACCTCAAACCCCTACTTGATTAGTCCTGATTAAGGGGAATAATCATCCCGTCCCCGGTCCAATCGTTCTGTCACGATTGCCCCATCCCCGACGTCCAGGATCCCTGACCATGTCCCACGATCTCAACGAGACGCTGATCTTCGTCAAAGTGGTCGAGCAAGGCAGCTTCATCGCGGCTGCCAAATCGCTCGGCCTGCCCAAGACCACGGTCAGCCGCAAAGTGCAGGAACTTGAGACGCGCCTGGGTGCGCGCCTGCTGCACCGGACCACGCGCCGCCTCGGCCTCACCGAAGCCGGTTCTATCTATCACGAGCATTGCCAGCGCATCGCGCGCGAACTTGAAGAAGCCGAAAGCGCGGTCAGCCAGCTGCAGTCTGGTCCACGCGGATGGTTGCGCTTCACCGTGCCCTATTCGATCGGCATCACCTGGATCGCACCGCTGCTGGGCCAGTTCCATGCGCAGTACCCGGAAATCCGCCTGGACATGCACATGGGCAACGAGAAGCTGGACCTGATCGCCGGTGAGGCCGATCTTGCCCTGCGCGTGGGTGCCCTGCCCGATTCCAACCTGGTGGCGCGCAAGCTCGGCAGCCTGCGCACGCAGGTATTCGCCAGCCCGGCCTACATCGAGCGCTACGGCGAGCCGCTGCATCCGGAAGAGCTGCAGTTCCACCGCATCCTGGCCATGCGCAAGCCGTACCACACCGGCAATTCGCCACGCTTCACCTGGCAGCTGGGCGAGAACGGTGGCGAGCTGCGCGACTTCCCGGTGACGCCGCTGATGACGGCCAACGACATGTCTGCGCTGAATGGCGCGCTGGTGTGTGGCGAAGGTCTGCTGCTGACCGGCGACGTGATGGCCAAGCCGTTCGTCGAGTCGGGCATGGTGCGCCGCGTTCTGGCCGGCTGGACCGGTCCGGAAGTGGATTTCAACGCGGTGTTCGCCGGTGGCCGGCTGGTCTCGCCGAAGGTACGCGCGTTCGTCGATTTCCTGGTGGAGAAGCTCAACTTCGACGCCAACTACATGCTGGCGCAGTGCCCCGGTGCGAAGCTGGCGCGGCAGCAGCAGGAACAGGAAGAAGCGGCGCTGGCGAGCAGCGGCAAGCGGATCCTGGAGAAGGTGGCTGCTTCGGCGGCGTAAGCTGCAGCGATGCCGCCTGTACCCTGCTCCTGGATCGCCTCCGGTCGATGCCGACCTTGGTCGGCACGGCTCTCCACATGGGCTATCGGCGTGCCGAGCACACTCGGCACCTACAGAAAATGCCGCCTGCCAGGGCGGCATTTTCGTTCCGGCTGCGGCGGAACAGCAATAACGCTATGCGTTATTGTTTGAGAGGAATCACGCGGATTTCGACGCGACGGTTCTTGGCACGGCCGGCATCGGTGCTGTTGTCAGCGATCGGGTAGGCCTTGCCAGCACCCAGGGTTTCGATGCGCACGCTCTGCACGCCCTGGCCGATCAGGTACTGCGCCACCGAATCAGCACGTTCCTTGGACAGGCGGTTGTTGACCGCGTCGCTGCCGATGCTGTCGGTGTGGCCAACCACTTCGATCATGGTCTGGTTGTACTCGCGCAGGGTGCCGGCAACGCCATTGAGCGAACCGTAGAACTGCGGCTTCAGTGCCGACTTGCCGAAGTCGAAGGTGATCCCGTCGGGCAGGTTCAGCATGATGTTGTCGCCCTGGCGCTCGACGTCGATGCCGGTGTTGGCGGTGCGCTCGCGCAGCGCGCGCTCCTGGCGATCCTGGTACTGGCCCACCGCGGCGCCACTGAGCGCCCCGATACCGGCACCGATCAACGCATGCTGGCGACGTTCGGTCGCGCTGTCGCCGGCCAGCAGGCCGGCGGCCACGCCGATGGCGGTACCGATCAGGGCGTTGCGGCCGGTGCGGTTCTGCTGCTCGGTCGGGTTGCCATACGGGTCACTCTGCACATAAGAGCCGCCGGTGGCGCAGGCCGACAGGACAGCCGCACTCATCAGGGCCAGTGCGACGTTGCGGGTGGTGTTGCGGATCATGGTGTTCTCCTTGGTTTCCGGTCGGGCCGGCGGCTTACGGGCGGCAACGAGGATAAACAGCCGGACGCGATGTCGGGATGATGATCGTACCGGTCGACAAGGACGTGTTCAGCTAGCTGTCTGGACCGCTCAGCCAGCGCTTTACCCCGCCGCCGACTGGCGGTAGGCGGCCAGCGCCGCATCCCGGCCAGCCGCCAGGTCCACCAGCGGCGTGCGCGGGTAGCCGGGCGCCAGCTCGGCCAACAGGAGCGGATGCTGCCATGGAGCGAACCGCGCTTTCACCGGCAGCGCCGCCAGCTCAGGCACCCAGCGGCTGATGTAGCGCGCCTGCGGATCGAACTTCTCGGCCTGTGTGACGGGATTGAACACGCGGAAATACGGAGCCGCATCGGCACCGGTGCCGGCCACCCACTGCCAGCCCATCGTGTTGTTGGCCAGGTCGGCATCCACCAGCGTGTCCCAGAACCAGCGCGCACCGTGCAGCCAATGCGCGCGCAGGTGTTTGCACAGGTAGCTGGCAACGATCATCCGCACCCGGTTGTGCATGTAGCCGGTATGCCAGAGCTCGCGCAGGCCAGCATCGACGATGGGGACGCCGGTATTGCCGCGCTGCCAGTCGTGCAGCTGGGCGACACTGGGGCTGGCCCACGGGAAGCGATCGAAGCGTGGATTGAGGTTGTCGGTCGGCGTCTTCGGGAAGTGGTGCAGCAGGTGATGGGCGAAGTCACGCCAGCCAAGCTGGCGCAGGTAGCCGTCGATATCGGCATCGGTACCGGCACTGCGCAGGCCTTCCAGCGCCTGGGCGATGCGCCACGGCGCGATTTCGCCGAAATGCAGGTGCGGCGACAGCCGCGAGGTACCGACCCGATCCGGCAGGTCGCGCTGCTCGCGATAGCCGCGCAGCGCACCATCCTCGAACACGGACAACGCCTCGAGCGCACCGGTCTCGCCCGGCTGCCAGTGTTCCCAGAACCCGGTATCCCAGTGAAGCGTGGGCGCCAGCTGCAGCGTATCCAGCGCGAGGCTGTCGACCGTATGCGCCGGCAGCGTCTCCGGTGCGGCCTGCAAGGCGGGCAAACGCCAGTGGCTGAGTACGTTGCGCCAGTACGGAGTGAATACCTTGTAGGGCTGCCCCTGCTGGGTGGCGATGTCCCAGGGCTCGAACAGCAGGCTGCCGTTGCAGCTCTGCGCATCGATGCCCTGCTCGCGCAGCGCGCGTTTGATGGCGGCATCGCGCGGTTGCGTCGCCGGTTCGTACTTGCGGTTCCAGTACACCGCTTCAGCGCCGGTCTGCTGCACCAGCTCCAGCAGGGTCGGCAGGCTGTCACCGGCACGCAGCACCAGCGATGAACCCCGTGCATGCAGGTCGGCATCCAATGCCGCCAGCGAACGATGGCGCCACGCATTGGAGGCCGCGCCCGGCGCCCACTCGCCCTCTTCGTGCGGCGCGTGGATGTACACCGGCACCACAGCGTGGCCCGCTTCCAGCGCCGCCTGCAGCGCCGGATTGTCCTGCAACCGCAGGTCCCGACGGAACCATACCAACGCTACCGACACGTGCACTGCCTCTCAGTTGCTGGGCGGCCATGATAGCCAGTGACGGTGAAGGCGATGCGTGCGACCGGCTCTGCTAGGCTGCGCGCTCTTCCGCTTCCGCCCGGCCCACGTCATGGATGATCTTCGCGCCACGTTTGCCCGCTTCGGCTCCCTGCAACCGCAATCCCCCGACGCGTGGCAAGGGCCGTTCCCGCTGCCGGACGTGCTGGCCGGATTCTATGCGCGCGTCGGCCCGTTCGGCGAGGTATTCAATCCTGCAAAAGGCCCCTGCGGCATCACCATTCCAGGCCTTGAGGTGTGGATACCGCCCCTGCAGCGCCTGTGGGCCTATCAGGCAGGCTATCGCTGGAACGGCAACGATGGCGAACCGATCAGCGACTGGCCGGCGCAGTGGCTGGTGATCGCCGACCGCGGCGCCGATCCCCTCATCCTCGACATCGACGACGGCCGCGTACTGTTCGCCCGTCATGGTGCGGGCCACTGGGACGCCGGCGGGTTCGCCGCCGACGTGCCGACCCTGATGGCCGCGTTGGCTGCGGCCGGCAGCGTTTACCTAGATGCCGATGAGGATCTGTACAGCGATGACGATGATGGCGGGATCCGTCCGGTTCATCGCGACGCGGCGCTGCGCGCTGTCGCTGTGGTGTTGGGCAGCACGGATGAAGCGGATCTGTTCCTGGACGCGATGCAGTAGAGCCACGCCTTGCGTGGATGGTGCACGGAAAGGTTCAATCCACGCGTGGCGTGGATCCACTTCTGGACTGCTGCATCGCTTCGTTGATCACCCGTCCGTCGTTCTTTCCTGCGGCACCTGCTCCGGCTGAGCGGCCAGGAGCGGGTGCAGTACGGTATCGGCAGCAGCCACCGCGCCCACCACCAACAGCAGGGCAACGGCGATGGCGGCCATCGGAACGAGGTGCGGGCGTGTGCTCATCGGTCGTTCCTCACTCCCAGCACCGGTCGGTGCGGCCCTTGGCGGTCTGCGCACGCGTGCAGTCACGCGGCGCGATCCGTCCCTCCTGCTGCTCCAGCCGTTGCTTGCCGCCATTGTCATCGCGCTTCAGCTCGAAGGCGTCGTACAGGCGCCCGGTCACCGTGCGGGCCTCGTAGCGAAGGCGCTGCGGATCGATGCGCAACACCTGGAACAGCTGGGTGTCTTCGCCCACAGGGTCCATCGTCCTGCGTGCTTCGTCCGACAGGCGGTACTGCTTCGGTCCGGCCACCGTCACCACGTACTGCGGTGTTGCCGCCTGCCCTTCGCCGCGACGGCCGTAGGTATGGTCATGCCCCTGCAGTACCAGATCCACCTTGTGACGGCGCACCACCGGCAGCAGCACCTTGCGCAGGGCAGCATTCTCGCGGCCCTCGCGCGGCGAATAGAACGGCTGGTGCAGCAGCACGATCGTCCACGGCTGCCGGTTGCCGGCCAGCACCTTGTCCAACCACTGTGCCTGCGCCTTGGCGGTACCCAGATCCAGCGCCGAGGTGCCATCGACCACGGCCACGCGCACGCCCTGTGCGTCGAACCAGTAGCTGGTACCCGCCGCCGCGCTGGCACCGTTGCCCGGCAGGGCGAAGGTCACCGGCCAATGGCGGCCCAGCACACGGCGCTCCTGTGGCGTGTCCTCGAACTCCTCGAAGTACTCGTGGTTGCCGATCGCCGGCGCCACCAGCGTCTCCTGTGCCAGCCAGCTGGTGGCGGCGAACCATTCGCCCCATTCGCTGTCGTCCATGTTGTCGCCACCGCTGACCAGGTCGCCGGCAAACAGGCTGATCCGTGCATCCGGCGCGGCCTTCTGTGCGGCCCGCACCACGCGGCTTACATGGCTGACGTTCTTGTTCTGGGTATCGCCGAAATACAGCAGGGTCAGCGGCTGGTCGGCAGCGGCCAGCGTACGCAGCTGGTTCCACGCGCTCCAGCTGCCATTGCCCTGTACGCGGTAGACATACAGGGTGTCCGGCTGCAAACCATCGATGTCGGCGCGATGATGATGCGACAGGCCGTTCTCGGTCTGCAGCACCTGGGTCTTCGCGCGCACCTGGACGATGCCCTCGATGGCCGGCGAATCGTCGGCCCGTGCGATTTCCAGCAGCGGCGACTGCACGCTGCCATCAGTGCGCCAGGCCACTGCGAAACCGTGGCTGGGGTCGACCGATGGAGAGGCAACGATGCGGTCCGGCACCGGTGTGGCCGCGTAGTAGCGGCTGCCCGACGGCACCTGCGTATTGGGCTCGGCCGCAGCCATCGCCATCGATGGCAATGCCAGCAGCAGCCCGATCGCAAGCAGGCGCACCAAACGCGCGCTCACGAGCCACACTCCAGCGGCAGGGCCAACTGCTTGGCGATGCTCTCCCAGTCGAAGGCCACCACGCCCTGGTCATCGTGCACCGCATACAGGGCGCCGTGCGGGAACCGTGGCGTTGGCTGCTGCATCATCCAGATGCCATCGGTGTTGGCCACGGTATTGCCCTGGAACGCACCCACCGGCTTCAGCGTATGGCGGTCGAACAGATGGAACACGCTGCGCTGCTTGCCCTGCTCGGTGGTGATCCACCAGCCGTCCTTGCCGCAGGTGCGCAGCATCACGCCTTCGGCCTGCGCCTTGAACACGTCGCGGCCGAAGGTGGTGCCGGTGAAGCGCCCCGCCAGGGTGTAGACCTTGAATTCGCTGGCGTAGCTTTCGTCCTCTTCGGCGATCAGCAGGCGATCATTGGCCGGATCCCCCCAGATCGATTCGACCACACGCAACGCGCCGGCTTCGCTGGTATCACCGATGCTGGCCGACAGTGTTGCCTGCACCTTCGTGCCATCGCGGGACACGTGGTACTGGCGCACGCGCTTGTCCAGCTCAGCCAGCGGCGGCAGGATGTCCTTGCCCTGTGCGTCCTCGCCGTTGTCCCAGGAATCGGTGACGTAGACGCTGTAGCCATCGGCACGGCGGTCCACCCACAGGCCATAGGGCTTGCGCAGATCGTCGGCACCGAAGGTGGCCAACGGAGTGAAGTCCGGCAGCGAAAGCACCTGCACACGGTGGTTGTCGCGCTCGACGATCCACAGCAGGTCATCGATCACCGCGATGCCGTTGGGACGATCGAACTGGCCCAGGCCGGTGCCGGTGCTGCCGACGTCGCGCAGGTGCTGGCCGTTGCTGCCGTCGTAGACCACCAGCTTGTCGGTGGCCTTGGCCGTGGCGATCAGCCAGGTCTTGCCATCCGGCGCCTGCCAGGACGCGGGCGAATCGATGTTGTCGGCCGGGGTCATCGGGGTCAGGAAGGCCTCGGCGATGGTCGCCACGTTGCGCTCGACCGGAGCCACAGCGCCGGTCGCTGCAGCCGCTGCCGACGCCTTGTCCGCGGCCGGCGTGCAGCCGGCGGCAAGAACGGCTGCCAGCGAGGCCGCCATCAGGGTCATGCAACGCGCCATCACAGCGCCACCTTCAGGCCCACGGCGTAGGTGCGGCCGTATTCCTCCATCTGCAGGGTGCGCGAGCGCGTGCCCTGGTACAGCTCCAACGGCTTGTCCAGCAGGTTCTGCGCTTCAAAATACACGCTCACGTTCGCGTTGAACTTGTAGTCCAGCGAGAAGTCGAGCTGGGTGTTGGGCGCCACGTAGATGTCGAACGCACGGCCCTTGCCGATGCTGTCCAGGTACTCGCTGCGGTACACCGCCGCCAGACGCGTGCTCAGGCCGTACTTTTCATAGCCGATGTGGGCGCTGTACACGTGCTTGGAGGCACGCGGCAGGGTGAAATCCTCACCGGCGCGATCCTCGATGCCAGCGTCGAATCCGGTATCCAGCCAGGTGCCGCTGGCGCCCACCAGCAGGCCGTCCAGGCCGGCGGGCAGGAAGGCCAGCTGCTGCTGCCAGTTCAGCTCCGCACCACGCACGGTGGCTTTGCGGCCATTGATCGGCTGGGTCACGTCGAAACCACCGTAGGCCGGATCATTGGTGCGCACCGTCTCGACGATATAGCCGTCGATGGACTTGTGGAACAGACCGAGCGAAACGATGCCGGTGCTGCCGAGGTACTTCTCCACCGACAGGTCGATGTTCTTCGACTCGTACGGGTCCAGCTCAGGATTGCCCAGGCGCACTTCCTCGTCGCCGCGGCTGTAGCCCACGCGCGGCGAGATATCGCCGAAGGACGGGCGCGAAACGGTCTTGTTGGCCGACGCGCGCAGCACCCAGTCATCGGCTGCGTCGTAGCGCAGGTGCAGGCCCGGCAGTACGTTGGTGTAGCTGCTGTTGGCCACGCGCGGGGTTACGGTGTAGCTGCGGCCGTTGGCCGCCACATCGACCTGGTTGCCCTCGGCCCTGAAGCGGGTGTTCTCCACACGCACGCCACCGATGATGCGCAGCGCACCGACATCCCAGGTGCCCATGGCGTAGCTGGCGAAGATGTCTTCACTGGCGGTGTAGTCCTCTTCCAGCGAGGTCATCGCGTTGGCGCCGACATCCTGCGGACGGGCACTGAACTGGCCACGGTTGGCCGCCCAGTACGCGCGCATCGCGCCCGAATCCATGCCGTCACCCAGGGTGCCGTGGCGGTGATCCGGGGAGCCGGTGGTCCAGCTGGACAGGGCAACCTTCGGGCCGACGCGCAGTTCGCTTTCGTCGACGTTGACGTCGCGGTCGCGCCAGCGCCCCAGCAGGCCGAACTTGATGCTGCTGCTGTCGCCGTCGAAGCGGACGTTGACCTGTGCGCTGTGCTCCTTGTCGTTCACCTGCTTGGGTGAAATCACGAAGCGGTCGAACGCGTAGTTCGCGTTGTCCAGCCACTGCGGATTGTCGAAGCTGTAGCTGGGCATTCGACTGCTCTGGTCCAGCGTACCGTTGAAGGCCTTGCCGTTGAGCTTGAAGCGCGCCTCCATTTCATCGTTCACCCGCTCTTCGGTGCGGGTGAAACCAACCTTGTAATCGACCACGGCGTTGGTCAGCGTGTTCTCGCCGCCCAGGCTGGCCGCAAAGGTGTTCTCTTCCTTGGTGCGATAGCGCATGCGCTTGTCGATGGAATCCTTCGGCATGCCGTCCAACCGGTACTGGTCGGTACCGGTCTTCACCATCTTGGCGTCATCGAAGTTGAAGATCACCCGCTGGCGGGTTTCGGCATCATCGAACTGGCTGTACAGCGCACGCAGGTAGTACTTGCTGTCCTCGTTCGGGCGCCAGTCCAGGTTGAGGTTGGCGCCGATGCGCTTGCGCTCGATCTCATACTTGCGGTGCTGCAGGTTGATCGCGGTGACGTCGCCCGGTGCGGCATCGTCTTCCCCGTCGTACTCCACTTCGGTGTTGTCCGATTCGAACGTGCGCTTCTGGTAGTTCACGCCCAGCGCGACGCCGAAGGTGTCGTTGAACACTTCGCTGTAGTTGAAGGCCGCCTTCGGGCTGGTTTCGCCGGACAGCTGCTGGTGGCTGGCTTCGATCTTGCCACGCAGGCTGCGGCCGTCACGATCGAAGGCCGAGGCCGATTCAACCAGGATCGCGCCGCCGATGGCGTCGCCCGGCATGTCCGGGGTCGGCGACTTGACCACGCGCAGGCGTTCGGTCGAATCGGACGGAATCACATCCAGCGGCGCCGCGCGGCTGGAATCTTCCGGGGTGCCGATGGCGATGCCGTCGACGCTGACGCTGTTGAGGTTGGCATCCAGGCCACGCACCACCACGAACCGGCCTTCACCCTGGTCGCGGGTCACGCTGATGCCTGGCAGGCGCTGCAGCGACTCGGCCACGTTCTTGTCCGGGTACTGGCCCAGCGCGTCGGAGGACACGGCGTCTTCGATGGCATCGCTGCTGCGCTTCAGGTCGACGGCGCGTACCTGCGATTCCAGCTGCGCGCGCACTTCGATGCGGTCCAGATCGGTCGCTGCGGCGGCACCCCCTGCCACGGCAGCGGCAGCGTTTTCGGCCGCCAGCACCGACGGGCTGGCCGTCACCAGAAGCGAGAGGCTGATTGCCAGGCCCAACGTGTTCTTCTTCTGCACAGCTATCCCCAACGGTGTAAAGATTGGGTCAGCACGGTATGTCCAGCAGGTTGCATGGGCATGACACCGGTGGAGCCTGGCCTGCCGGACCCGGCTCGGCACCACCGCGCATTCCGCTTAAAATGGGGGCCTCCCCTTCTGCCAGACCCTCCCATGAAGATCGTCGAAGTGCGCCACCCGCTGGTGCAGCACAAGATCGGCCTGATGCGCAACGCCGCGCTCAGCACCAAGGATTTCCGCGAACTGGCCAACGAACTGGGCACGCTGCTGGCCTACGAGGCCACCGCCGACCTGGAAACCGAGCCGCACACCCTGCCGGGCTGGTCCGGCCCAGTCACCGTGCAGCGCATCGCCGGCGCCAAGATCACCGTGGTGCCGATCCTGCGCGCCGGCCTGGGCATGCTCAGCGGCGTGCTGTCGCTGATTCCGGCCGCCCGAGTCAGCGTGGTCGGCCTGCAGCGCGATGAGGAAACCCTGCAGCCGGTGCCCTACTTCGAGCGCCTGACCGGCCGCCTGGAAGAGCGCGACGCGCTGATCCTCGACCCGATGCTGGCCACCGGCGGCACCCTGATCGCCACCATCGACATGCTCAAGCGCGCCGGCGCACGCCGGATCAAGGGCATCTTCCTGGTTGCCGCGCCGGAGGGCATCGAAGCGGTGAAGGCCGTGCACCCGGACGTGGAGATCTACACCGCCGCGATCGACGCGCAGCTCAACGACAAGGGCTACATCCTGCCGGGCCTTGGTGACGCCGGCGACCGCATCTTCGGTACCCGCGTGGGCTGAGATCGACCGGGGTCGGAGCGCTTTCGAAAGGAAGTGCTCCACCTGCTCCAGGCACCTTCACGCCGGCTTTGCGGCAACGGGCGAATGCTCCGCGCACCCGCCCTGCCCTGGAGCCACCATGAAAGCCTCTTTGCTGCTCGCCGCCGCCCTGCTGGTCGGCCTCCCGATTGCCGCCAACGCAGCCACCCCACAGCAACAGCGCATGGCCGACTGTTCGGCAAAGAACAAAGGGCTGAAAGGCGACGCCTACAAGTCCGCGCAGAGCGCATGCCTGAGTTCGCACGCAGCCGCACCGGCAACCCCTGCCACGCCGCAGGAGCGCATGAAGAAGTGCAACGCAGACGCTGCCACCCAAAAGCTCGCCGGCGACGCCCGCAAGACCTTCATGAGCAGCTGCCTCAAGGCATCGTAAAAAACTGCGAAGAAAGGCCCCATCCACGCATGGCGTGGATCTACTGACCGTCACTTGGAACCTGTCCGTCGAATGGGGTCAGAGCCCGTTGCCCAGAAACGGGATCCGACCCCGAAAGACTCACCGGGTGTCCCATCCGTCACCGGAAAACTGTCGAAGGCGGGGCGGTGTCGGATTGCGGGGTGTCAGCCGCATGGATGCGGCTGCCAAGCCTACAAGGACGTACTTGCGGCGTTCCCGCCATCCGAGCCTACAAGGACGTACTTGCGGCGTTCCCGCCATCCGACACCGCCCCGCCACCCCACGGACAGCCCGCTGTTGCTGTTGCTGTTGCTTCGGCTCCGGCCTCTGCAGGTGCAGGGCGCAGCCCTGCCGGCCAACCTCACCCCAGCGCGCGCGCCTTCAGTTCGCCCTGCTCATGCAGCGTCACGAAACGTCCCTTCTCATCCCGCCCGACCTGCGCCAGCGCCACCTGCGGATCATGGGTGAAGAACAGATGCACGTTGCGCGCCAGCTTGTCTTCCAGGAACTGCCGCTTCTCGTCGATCAGCAGCTCGGCGTTGCGGTCGTACCCCATGGTGATCGGCACGTGCACCCACGAGCGACCCGGAATCAGATCGGCGCAGAACACCACGCCGCCGTGCGCCCCCTCGCCTGCGCGTGCCTGCCCGACGATCTCGGCCAGCATCAGCCCTGGCGTGTGCCCGTCGCTGTAGCTGAAACGCACGCTGTGGCCGAGCACCTTCGAATACTCGCCGTCCACCACTTCCAGGCGGCCACTGGCCTGCAGCAGGCCCGGCAGTTCTGGAATGAAGCTGGCGCGATCGCGCGGGTGCGGCTGCAGCGCGCGCTGCCAGTGCTGCGCACCGACCACGTACGTCGCATTGGGGAACAGCAGTTCCGGTTCACGGCCTTCGTGCCACGCGGCCAACAGGCCGCCGGCATGGTCGAAGTGCAGATGGCTGAGCACCACCACGTCGATGTCTTCGTGCTCGAAGCCGGCTTCGCGCAGTGAATCGATCAGCACATGCTGGCTTTCCTGCACGCCATAGCGCTCGCGCATGCGCGGCTCGAAGAACGCACCGATGCCGGTTTCGAACAGCACCGTCTTGCCTTCCAGCGGGCTCGCCAACAACGCACGACAGGCCAGCTCGATGCGGTTGAGCTCATCCGGTGCTGCCCACTTTTCCCACAACGCGCGCGGCGCGTTGCCGAACATTGCACCGCCATCCAGGCGTTGGGTATTACCGCGGATCGACCATAGTTTCATGAGGCAATTATCGGTGGCCGCTCGTTAAATAATCGCTAGTGGGGAAATGAAAAACCCCGCCGTTGCGGGCGGGGTTCCCAGGTTTGCGTCCGCCGGACATGGCCCGGCGCAACCGCCGGCTCAGGGAGCCGGCACGACCTGGGCACTGCCGACCGGGTTGCGCGGGTCGCTGCCGCCAAACAGCTTGTTGGCCTTGCGGTCCCACTCCACCGTCTGCAGGTTGCCCCACACGTGGCTGGAGCCGCGGCCGCCGGCAGCGACCTCGCCCGGCAGGTCGATCTTGTGGCCCATCGCCTGCAGCTGCTTGATGGTGCCAGCGTCGAAAGCATTGCTTTCCGCTTCGATCAGGTCCGGCAGCCACTGATGGTGGTAGCGCGGCAGCGCGGCGACCTGCTGCGCATCCAGGCCAGCGTCGTAGCCCAGGATACCCAGCAGCACCATGGTGATGATGCGGCTGCCACCGGGCGTGCCCAGCACGATCACCTTGTCGTCGTTTTCCATGAAGGTGGGCGTCATCGAGCTGAGCATGCGCTTGCCCGGCTTCGGCGCGTTGGCCGCGTAGCCCATCACGCCAAAGGCGTTGGGCGTTCCCGGCTTCAGCGCGAAGTCGTCCATCTCGTTGTTCAGCAGCACGCCGGTGCCCTTCGGAATCAGGCCCGAGCCGTACAGCAGGTTGACGGTCTGGGTGGCACCGACACGGTTGCCATCACGGTCGATGATCGAGAAGTGGGTGGTCTCGTCATCCTCCAGCGGCGTCGGGTTGCCCGACAGCAGGTCGCTGGGGGTCGCCTTTTCCGGGTGGATGGTGGCACGCAGGCCCTGCGCGTAATCCTTGCTGGCCAGCACCTTCTGCGGGATCTGCACGAAATCCGGGTCGCCGAGGAAGAAGGTGCGGTCACGGTAGGCACGACGCATCGACTCGACCACCAGATGGGTGCGGTGCGCGGCATCCATCTGCTTGATGTCCCAGCCTTCCAGGATCTGCAGCATGCTGGCCAGGGCTATGCCACCGGAGGACGGCGGCGGTGCGGTGGTGATCTTCCAGCCGTTGTAGTTGAAGACGATCGGCGCGCGCTGCTTGACGCGGTAGCCGGCAAGCTCTTCGGCGGTCCACTTGCCGCCCGCCTGCTTCACGCCGGCCAGCAGCAGCTTGCCGGTCTGGCCCTTGTAGAAGCCGTCGAAGCCACCGGCCGCCAGGCGCTCGAGGGTCTGCGCCAGTTCCGGCTGCTTGAACAGGTCACCGGTGGCTATCGGCCTGCCATTGCGCAGGTAGACCTCGCGCGTACCGGGATAACGCTCCATCACTTCACGGCGCGAGGCATAGCCCTTGGCCATGCGGTCGTACACCGGGAAGCCTTCACGCGCGATGCGGATCGCCGGCTGCAACGATGCCGCCAGCGGCAGCTTGCCGTGCTTGGCCGACAGTTCGACCAGCGCCGCCGGCAGGCCCGGAATGCCGGCCGACCACGGGCCGTTGACCGAGCGGTCGCGGTCCAGGTCACCCTTCTTGTCGAGGAAGGCCTGCGGCGTGGCCGCGGCCGGCGCGGTCTCGCGCGCGTCCAGCATCACGTCCTTGCCGGTGGCCGCATCGTGCAGCAGGAAGAAGCCGCCGCCACCGAGGCCGGAGCTGATCGGCTCGACCACCGCCAGGGTGGAAGACACCGCCACCGCCGCGTCGAAAGCGTTGCCGCCCTGGGCCAGGATGTCGACACCGGCCTGGGTGGCCAGGGCGTGACCGCTGGCGATGGCCGCGCCATCGGGGCGCTCGGCACGGACCGGGGCATCAGCCCAGGCGAGGGAACTCAGCAGCAGGCCGAGCAGCAACAGGGGGCGGGCGAACGACTTCATTCGGATGGGGGCTCCGCATAGAGTTCGGGATGATCGTGCTGCAGTTGGCGCAACTTGGCCAGCAGCTCGATTTCGGTTTCGACGATGTCCGGATCGGGGTCGATGCATTCGACCGGGCAGACGACCACGCACTGCGGCTCGTCGAAATGGCCCACGCACTCGGTACAGCGGGCGGGGTCGATCACGTAGATGGTTTCACCCATCGTGATGGCCTGGTTCGGGCAGGCCGGCTCGCATACGTCGCAGTTGACGCAGAGCTCATTGATTTTCAGCGACATGGCGATACTCCACGCCCGCGCCTTGGGACAAGGACCGGCCTGCGCGGGCGCGCGGGCCGGTCAGGTCATCAGCGGCGCCCATCGCAGGGCGCCGCCCGGGCCGTGCCGAAGCACGACCGCCTCGGCTCGGTCTTACTTGGCTTCGACGAAAATGTACTCGGCACCGGTCGGCTGGACCACGGCCTGCACGCGGGCGTTGTCGGCGGACTGGCCGATGAAGACGACGCGCACGCCCTTCATCGAATCCGGCGAGACGTCCTTGAACACGGTCTGGATCATGTCCGCCATCTTGCCCGAGGCCGACGAACCGAAGGCCAGCATGTTGCCCGGCTGCACGCCACGGGCCACGGCCTGGGTCGCGCTTTCGGTCTGGCGCTCGTACTTGGCCTGGAAGTCCGGATCCGATTCCGGCGACAGGTAGTACAGGAACGGGCTGTTGGTGATGTTGCCCATGTTCTGGATGGCCACTTCCTGCAGGTACTTCTTCCAGCCTGCGTCGTCTTCCTTGGCCGGCGCGACCAGCGCCTGCTTGGCTTCGTCGACCGGAGCGGCTTCTTCCTTCTTGCAGGCGGTGAAAGCCAGGGCAAACGAAGCGATCAGCATCGCGCGCATGGTGTTGTTCATGGGTTTCCTCCCGGAATGTTGCGTGTTGGTGTGCGTAATGGAATGCGTGGTGCTACAGGATCTACTGCTGGCCAGGGCTTACGACTGCGCCGACTTCGCTTCGCGGACCTTGCGCAGCGCCTCGAGCACGGCGGCCGGCACGAAGCCGGACACATCGCCACCCAGGCGTGCGATCTCGCGGACCAGCGAGGACGAGATGAAGCTGTGCTGCTCGGCGGGGGTCAGGAACAGGGTCTCGACCTCCGGAATCAGGTGGCGGTTCATGCTCGCCATCTGGAATTCGTACTCGAAGTCGGACACCGCGCGCAGCCCGCGCAGCAGCACACCGCCCTGCACCGAACGTACAAAATGGGCCAGCAGCGTATCGAAGCCGATGACCTCGACGTTGCTGTGGTGGCCCAGGGCGCCACGCGCCAGCTGCACGCGCTGTTCCAGCGGCAGGGCCGGTCCCTTCGAGGGGCTCTGCGCCACGCCCACCACGACCTTTTCAAACAGCGGCGCGGCCCGGCTCACCAGGTCGATATGACCGTTGGTGATGGGGTCGAACGTGCCGGGATAGACGGCGATGCGGCGGTTGGCCACGGTCATGGGCGGTAGCAGATGTTCAGATGAGGTCAAAGTGTAGCAGCGGCGCGGCGGTACAGGGCAAAGCGCACCTCGCGGGTGCCGCCATCGCGGTGCAGCAACCATTCCGGGGGCAGCGCCGGCACGTGGCTGGCCGGCGATTCCAGGTACAGCCAGGCATCGGCGGCCAGGTGCCGCGGCAACTGGGCCAGCACGTCCTGCCACAGGCCATCGGCGAACGGCGGGTCGATGAACACCAGATCCGCCTGCTGTGCCGGCGCGGCCTGCAGCCAGCGCAGCGCATCGGCCTGGGCGACCGTCACGACGTCACCCGCCTGCAGTCTGGCCACGGCCGCCGACAGGTTGCGCGCCAGCTGCGGGTCGCGCTCGACCAGGGTGGCATGCGCAGCCCCGCGCGAGACCGCCTCCAGGCCCAGCGCGCCGCTGCCGGCGAACAGGTCCAGCACGCGCGCCCCGCCCAGCTTGGGCATCAACCAGTTGAACAGGGTCTCACGCACGCGGTCGCTGCTGGGCCGCAGGCCCGGCAGGGTCGGCACCGGCAGCCGGGTATTGCGCCAGCGCCCACCGATGATGCGCACCTGGCCTTCGTTGCCACCGCGGCCGCTCACAGGCGCCCCTGGCGAGGTTCATTCGAGAATTTCAGCATGAGCGGGATTGTAGTTCGGCCGGGCTGCGCCCGGCACCCGCGAGGCCGAAGCAACGGCCGAAGCAACAGCCAGAGCAACGGCAAAAGCTGGTTTCCTGTGGGTAGGCGGGGTGGGTCAGGCTGTGGGGGACGCCGTAAACCCACAGTGCCCCGCCATCCCACGGAATGCCCGCTGTTGCTGTTGCTGTTGCTGTTGCTTTGGCCTCGGCGGGTGCCGGGCGCAGCCCGGCCGACCAACCCCTTGATTTCGGGACAATCACCCCTACCCCTTGGCGAGGCCGCACGCGCTTGCGCGGCACCGCACATGGAGCCCTACCCGATGACCGAGACGACCCAGACCGAAACCCTTGGCTTCCAGACCGAAGTCAAGCAGCTGCTGCAGCTGATGATCCACTCGCTGTACTCCAACAAGGAGATCTTCCTCCGCGAGCTGGTCTCCAATGCCGCCGACGCCGCCGACAAGCTGCGCTTCGAAGCCCTGACCCAGCCCGAGCTGCTGGAAGGCGACAGCGAGCTGCGCGTGCGCGTCAGCTTCGATCCGGCCGCCCACACCATCACCATCGAAGACAACGGCATCGGCATGAGCCGCGCCGATGCCATCACCCACCTCGGCACCATCGCCAAGTCCGGCACCGGCGACTTCCTGCGCCAGCTGTCCGGCGACCAGAAGAAGGACTCGCAGCTGATCGGCCAGTTCGGCGTCGGCTTCTACAGTGCCTTCATCGTCGCCGACGAAGTGGAAGTCACTTCGCGCCGCGCCGGCCTGGCCGCCAATGAAGGCGTGCGCTGGACCTCGCGTGGCGAAGGCGATTTCGATGTCGCCAGCATCGACAAGGCCGAGCGCGGCACCCGCATCGTCCTGCACCTGAAGGACGGCGAGCACGACTTCGCCGACGGCTGGCGCCTGCGCAGCATCCTCAAGAAGTACTCCGACCACATCGGCCTGCCGATCCAGATGCCCAAGGAAGGCGGCGAAGAAGGCGCCGCGATCGAGTGGGAAACCGTCAACCGCGCCAGCGCGCTGTGGACCCGCCCGCGCACCGAGATCAGCGATGCGGAGTACACCGAGTTCTACAAGCACGTCGCCCACGACCACAGCGACCCGCTGGCGTGGAGCCACAACAAGGTCGAAGGCAAGCTGGAGTACACCTCGCTGCTGTACGTGCCGGGCCGCGCGCCGTTCGACCTGTACCACCGCGATGCGCCCAAGGGCCTGAAGCTGTACGTGCAGCGCGTGTTCGTGATGGACCAGGCCGAACAGTTCCTGCCGCTGTACCTGCGTTTCATCAAGGGCGTGGTCGATTCCAACGACCTGTCGCTGAATGTCTCGCGCGAAATCCTGCAGTCCGGCCCGGTCATCGATTCGATGAAGGCCGCACTGACCAAGCGTTCGCTGGACATGCTGGAGAAGCTGTCCAGCGACAAGCCCGAGCAGTACGCCACGTTCTGGAAGGAATTCGGCCAGGTGCTGAAGGAAGGCCCGGCCGAGGACTACAACAACCGTGAGAAGGTCGCCGGCCTGCTGCGCTTCGCTTCCACCCGTGGCGAGGCCGATGCGCAGACCGTCTCGTTGGCCGACTACATCGGCCGCATGGCCGAAGGCCAGGACAAGATCTATTACTTGACCGGCGAGAGCTACAGCCAGGTGCGCAACAGCCCGCACCTGGAAGTGTTCCGCAAGAAGGGCATCGAAGTCCTGCTGCTGACCGATCGCATCGACGAGTGGCTGATGGGCTACCTGACCGATTTCGACGGCAAGGGCTTCGTCGACATCGCCCGCGGCGACCTCGACCTGGGCGCGCTGGAGAGCGAAGCGGACAAGCAGGAGCAGGAAGCCGCAGCCAAGGACAAGCAGGGCCTGGTCGAGCGCCTGAAGAACGTGCTCGGCGATGACGTGGCCGAAGTGCGCGTGTCGCACCGCCTGACCGATTCGCCGGCGGTGCTGGCCATCGGCGAACAGGACCTGGGCCTGCAGATGCGCCAGATCCTGGAAGCCAGCGGCCAGAAGGTGCCCGACAGCAAGCCGGTACTGGAGATCAACCCGGGTCATCCGCTGATCGCCAAGCTGGATGCTGAAGCCGATGGCGCACGTTTCGACGACCTGGGCCGGGTGCTGTTCGACCAGGCCGCACTGGCCGCCGGCGACAGCCTGAAGGACCCGGGTGCCTACGTGGCCCGTTTGAACAAGCTGCTGCTGGAGCTGTCGGCCTGACCGATGCCGGGATCGCCCGGCCTGGTGGGTGCCAACCTCGGTTGGCAACGCCATTGCCCCGGTAGATGCCACCCTTGGTTGGCGCTGCTGTTGGCCTGGTAGATGCCAACCTTGGTTGCCGCTTGAAAAGCTGCCGAGCATGGCTTGACTGCAAAAGCGTGCCAACCAAGGTTGGCACCTACCAGAGCCGGTCGGATCAAGCCCGTCCCGGAGGAGGTCGGATCAGACACGCACCAGAGCAGGTCGGATCAAGCCCGTCCCGGAGCCGGTCGGATCAGACCCATCCCAGATGCGGTCCGATCAGGCCTGCCGATCCAGCAGCGAGCCCAGCATCTGGTCCTCGCTGCGGATCAGCACGGCATTGGCAGCGAAGGCCACCACCTCGGCCTTGGCAGCCAACAGGTCGCCCAGCGGTGCGGTCGGATCGGTGTCGCCATGGGACGTCACGCGGGTGTCCACCCCGCCCTGCGCTGCGGCATCGCGCTGCAGCTGCAGTCGTGGCGCATCCGGGGTCGCCAGGTTGGCCACATTGTGTGCAGCCACCTGCACGCCCTGCTGGGCCGCACGCATCCCGCTGAGCGCAACACCTGTCACATCGTTCATCGGCGGTCTCCCAGGCCACCCAACGCAGCCCTCCGGACCGGTTAACGGCCGCGCAGCTGCGACCTTGAGTCCACGCCGGCCATACAGGCCCGGGTGGTAGCATATCCCTCTGATTTCAGCGCCTTTTGCCAATGCTCAGTTTTTTCCGCCGCAAGAAGCCCCAGGACGCCGCCACACCGGACGCGCCCAAGACCCAGCACTACTCGGCTGAAGAGCTGGCGGCGGCATTCCCGTCGGCCGCGCCACCCGAGCAGGCCCCGGCCGCACCGGTAGCCCCGCCGACGGTGGAAGCGCCTGTGCCAGCTGCCACGCCCGAGGTCGTTGCGCCCGCAACGTCAACCGCGCCGGCCCCGCAAGCAACACTGCAGACGGCGCAGGAAACCATCCCCGAAGCCGCGCCCGCCCGCGTGCCCGAAGCCACCCCCGCCCGCGTGCTGGCGCCGGAGAACTTCGAAGCCGAAGCGGCCGCCGCTGCCGCGGTGCTCGCCCCGCTGGCCCCGGTCATCCCGGCACAGGAACCTGCCGCCCCCGCCGCCGACCTGCCGGTACTGGTCGATGCCCCGGCTGCTGCGGCGGGCAAGCCCGGCTGGCGCGAGCGCCTGCGCAACAGTGCGTTTGCCCGCAGTTTCGGCGGCCTGTTCTCGCGCAACCCCAAGCTTGATGACGACCTGCTGGACGAGATCGAGACCGCGCTGCTGACCGCCGACGTTGGCGTTGCCGCCACCACCGACCTGATCGCCGACCTGCGCAAGCGCATGAAGGCGCGCGAGTTCATCGATGCCAATGCCCTGCTGGCGGCACTGCGCGCGGACCTGATCGCGATCCTGCAGCCGGTATCCAGGCCACTGGTCATCGACCGCAACGCCAAGCCGTTCGTGGTGCTGACCGTGGGCGTCAACGGCGTCGGCAAGACCACCACCATCGGCAAGCTGGCCAAGCGTTTCAAGGATGAGGGCCACAGCCTGATGCTGGCCGCTGGCGATACCTTCCGCGCCGCCGCCGTCGCCCAGCTGCAGATCTGGGGCGAGCGCAACGGCGTGGCCGTGGTCGCGCAGGGGCAGAACGCTGATGCCGCCTCGGTGGCCTACGATGCGCTGCAGGCCGGCAAGGCCCGCGGCACCTCGGTACTGATCGCCGATACCGCAGGCCGCCTGCACACCCAGTCCGGGCTGATGAACGAGCTGGGCAAGATCCGCCGCGTGCTCGGCAAGATCGACGAGAACGCGCCGCACGAAGTGCTGATGGTGATCGACGGCACCACCGGCCAGAACGCGCTTTCGCAGCTGCGCCAGTTCAATGCCGCAGTCAAGGTGACCGGCTTGGTGGTGACCAAGCTGGACGGTACCGCCAAGGGCGGCGTGGTGTTCGCGCTGGCCCGGGAGTTCGGCATTCCGATCCGTTTCGCCGGCATCGGCGAGCGCCCGGAAGACCTGCGCGTGTTCGATCCGGAAGCCTTCGTCGACGCCCTGTTGCCCGAAGCACTGGGCACTGCCTGACGCGCCCGCATCCGCGCATGGCGTGGCTCTACTGCAACCCGGTAGAGCCACCCCATGGATGACCGGCCGCTGCCGTAGTAGAGCCACCCCATGGGTGGCTGCCCCCTGGAGTACCGATGCCCCGCCAGCCGAACGCCAGCGCCACGTCCGACCCTGAGCACGGCTTCGTTGCCCGCCTGCTGCACTGGTTCGACGACCACGGCCGCCACGACCTGCCCTGGCAGCATCCGCGCAGCCCGTACCGGGTGTGGTTGTCGGAGATCATGCTGCAGCAGACCCAGGTGGCCACGGTCATTCCGTACTTCCATCGGTTCCTGCAGCACTTCCCCACCCTGCCCGACCTTGCCGCCGCCAGCAACGACGCGGTAATGGCGCAGTGGGCCGGCCTGGGCTACTACGCCCGTGCACGCAATCTGCACGCCGCCGCCAAGCGCTGCGTGGCCGAGCACGGCGGCGACCTGCCGCGTGATTTCGATGCCCTGCACGATCTGCCCGGCATCGGCCGCAGCACCGCCGGCGCGATCCTCAGCCAGGCCTGGAACGACCCGTTCGCGATCCTCGATGGCAACGTCAAGCGCGTGCTCAGCCGCTATCACGGCGTCGAAGGCTTCCCTGGCCTGCCCGCCATCGAAAAGCAGCTGTGGGCCATCGCCGAAGCGCAGGTCGCCCAGGTGCCGGTTGGACGCATGGCCGACTACACCCAGGCGCAGATGGACCTCGGTGCCACGGTCTGCAGCCGGTCCAGACCGGCCTGCGTGATCTGTCCGCTGCAGGCCGATTGCGTGGCACGTCGCGAAGGCCGCACCGCCGAGCTGCCAACCGCAAAGCCAGGCAAGACGCTGCCCGAACGCGAGGCGGTGGCTTTGCTGCTGCGCGACAAGCAGCAGCGCGTACTGCTGCAGAAGCGGCCGGACACCGGCATCTGGGCACAGTTGTGGACGCTTCCGCAGGCCGATGCTGGCAGCGAGCTGCAGGACTGGTTCGACGTCCACGTCGATGGTTCGCTGGAAGATGCCGAGGAACTGCCAGTGCTGCAGCACACCTTCAGCCACTACAAACTGCACCTGCAGGTATTGTCACGGCAGGTGCACGGCCTGCGCGTGCAAGAACCCACGCTGCGCTGGGTTGGCGCAGCCGAACTGCCTGCACTGGGCTTGCCTGCCCCCATCCGCAAACTGCTTGAGGGCGCGCCCATCAAGAGCCCGAAGCGAACCTCCGCAAAATCCCGCAACCACGAGTGAGTGCCATGCCCCGAACCGTCTTCTGCCAGTACGAACAACGCGATGCCGAGGGCCTGGACTTCGTGCCTTACCCGGGCGAACTGGGCCAGCGTGTGTTCAACCACATCGGCAAGCCGGCGTGGACCGCATGGCTGGCACACCAGACCATGCTGATCAACGAGAACCGCCTTTCCCCGCGAAAGCCGGAGCATCGCGCCTGGCTGGAAACGGAACTGGTGAAGTTCCTGTTCGAGAAGGACGCGGAGAAGCCCGCCGGGTTCACCCCGGAAGCCTGACCTGCCGGTAGCGCCGGGCCATCCCGGCGTTCCCGCACCCGCCGGGCATGGCCCGGCGCTACCGGCCTATTTCGTGGACTCTTCGCGCTCCTGCACCTGCGCCTGGCGCATTTCCTTCTCCTCCGCCCGCAGCGACTTCACGTCCAGCTTGCGGATGGTCTTGATGAAGCACGGCATGCGCGGACCACCGGTCGGGTCACGTACCAGCACTTTGTCGAACGGCGCCGAGACGCGGCCCATGTGGCTGGTCAAGCCGATTGCCGGCGCGTAGGACAGATCCGGGCATGGCCCGCTCAGTTCCAGCAGGTAGGCCTCGCTGGGCTTGGTCCAGACCGCCAGCGCGCTGTCGCCCAGCTCGGTCCAGCCATTGAGACTGCCGAAGAACTGCATGTCCTTCTGCGGTGCGCCGGCGTGGGCACGATACAGCTCCAGCTTCTCGGCACTGCCCAAGCGCCCGGTGGTGGCGCAGCCAGCCAGGGCCAGGCACAGCCCGGCGATCAACAGTGGGGTCTTCATGGCGATCTCCGCGGGGGAACTGTGCCGATCATGCACCCGCCGGGGTGGTGCCGGCGCGACGGCCGGCAGCCCCGTTCAGGCCCTGCATCGAATCCGGTAGTCGCCAACCTTGGTTGGCGCTTGGCCGGCCGCTCAGACGTCGGCGTGGGCCAGCGCGTGCAGGCGCCCTTCGCGCAGCTCCAGCACCCGGTCCAGACGCCGTGCCAGCGAGCGGTCATGGGTCACCAGCACCAGGCTGGTATGCCGCGCACGGTTGAGCTCCAGCATCAGCTCGAACACGGTCGCAGCGGTGCGGTCATCCAGGTTGCCGGTCGGCTCGTCGCCCAGCACACAGGCCGGGTGATTGACCAACGCGCGCGCCACCGCGGCACGCTGGCGTTCGCCACCGGACAATTCGCCGGGCTTGTGGTCCAGGCGATGGCCCAGGCCGACCGATTCCAGCAGCGCCGTGGCGCGCGTAGTGGCCTCGGCCACCGCGGTACCGGCCAGCATCACCGGCATCATCACGTTTTCCAGCGCGGTGAATTCCGGCAGCAGGTGGTGGAACTGATAGACGAAACCCAGCGCCTGGTTGCGCAGCAGGCCGCGCGAGGTGTCCGACAGCGCCGACATGCGCTGGCCGGTGACATACACCTCGCCCGCGGTGGGCGTATCCAACCCGCCCAGCAGGTGCAGCAGTGTGCTCTTGCCGGCACCGGAGGCACCGATGATCGCAACCGTCTCACCTGCCGTCACCGTCAGGTCCAGCCCGTCGAACACCGGGGTCTGCATGCGCCCTTCGGCGTAGGTCTTGCCCAGCCCTTCGGCACGGATCACTTCATCGCCGCGGTTGAAGACCTTATTCATAGCGCAGGGCCTCCGCCGGCTGGGTGCGTGCTGCCCGCCAGGCGGGATACAGAGTGGCCAGGAAGCTCATCAGCAGCGCGACCAGGGTGATCACCACGATGTCGCTGGTCTGCATGTCGGTCGGCAGGCCGGTGATGTAGTACACATCCTCCGGCAGCAGCTTGACGTTGAACACCGACTCGATGGCGCCGAGGATGCGTTCCAGGTTCAAGGTCAGGGTGATGCCGCCGATCAGGCCGGCAAGGGTGCCGAAGATGCCGATCAGCGAGCCCTGCACCATGAACACCTGCATCACTCCGCCCGGGGTCAGGCCGAGGGTGCGCAGGATCGCGATATCGGCCTGCTTGTCGGTCACCAGCATCACCTGCGAGGACACCAGGTTGAACGCGCCCATGGCGATGATCAGCGAGAGCAGGATGCCCATCACCACTTTTTCCATGCGCAGCGAGTGGTACAGGTTGGCGTTCTGCTGGGTCCAGTCGCTGACCCGATAGGCACCGCCGAGGTTCTGCGCCAGGTCCACGCCCACCTCCAGCGAGCGGTCCATGTCATGCAGTTTCAGGCGCACGCCGGTGGCGCCATCGGAACGCAGTACGCGCTCCAGATCTTTCATGTTGGCAAAACCCACACCGCGATCGACCTCGTTGTAACCGGCCTCGAAGATGCCGCTGACGGTGAAGCGCTTCATCCGCGGCACCGCACCGGCTGGCGTGCCCTGCACTTCGGCGAAGGTCACCAGCACCTGGTCACCGACGTCCACGCCCAGCCAGACGGCCAGTTCCTTGCCCAGCAACAGGTTGAAGCTGCCCGGGGTCAGGCTGCCGTAGCTGCCCTTGGTGACCTTCTTGTCGATCACCGACACCTTCGGTTCCAGTGCCGGGTCGATGCCCTGGATGATCGCACCCTGCACGCGCGGGCCGCTGATCATCGACTGGATCTCGATATACGGCGCAGCACCGGCCACGCGCGGATCCTTGCTGGCCACATCGACCACGCGCATCCAGTCCGGCATCGGTTCGCCGTCGCGGCTGATGGTGGTGTGCGCGGTCATCTGCAGCAGGCGGCTGCGGATTTCCTTCTGGAAACCGCTCATGACCGCCAATGTGGTGATCAGCACCGTCACCCCGAGCGCGATGCCCAGGATCGATGCCATCGAAATGAAGGAGATGAAGCCGTTGCGGCGCTTGGCGCGCAGGTAGCGCAGGCCAATGGCCACGGGAATGGGTTTGAACATGCAGGCACGCCGGTCGATTCAGCCTATGGTGCCACCGACCGGGGCCGACGGGAAACGCTTCGTGCGGCCACGGCCAGTCGCAGTTCACGTCGTTGTGCGCGATCAAGCACGTCCGGCCAGAACAACAGGCGCCTGCGACGCCAGCCCTCGCGCCAGTGCAGCAGCAGCCAGGGCCCGCGCACCACCAGCCGGGGCTCGGCAATATCGCCGCCGTCCAGCTGCAGCAGCGCTGGCAGGGGCGACAGCTGCAGCACGACAGGGCGCCGCCGCAGGCGCCAGCCCAGCTCAGCCAGGCCAAGCGCCCAGACCCCGATCAACGCCGGAAGCAGGTGCGCGGACGGCAGATCCGAAGCATGCAGCAGCCACGGCGCGGCCAGCAGTACCGCCAGCTGGGCGCCGGCCTGCAGCCGCGACGGGCGCCACTCAAGGCTTGAGGGCGAGGATCCTGTGCATGAGGGGGACGGCGTGTGCATGCGGGCAGGCCTCGTAGCCCATGAACCAGCGCCACAACTTATCGTCCTCGCAATCGAGCAGGAACAGGAAAACCTCGCGGTCTTCGGTCGGCGCACTGCTCCATTCGCGGTCCAGGTAGCGACCGAACAACTGATCCAGTTCACGCATGCCGCGACGGCAGCGCCAGCGCAGCTTCTTCAGCAGGACTTCTTCATCCATTGTGTTTCTCCAGATACAGCAAAGCCACGCATGGCGTGGCTCTGCTGGGGTCATGCAACTACCCGGCACCGTATCAGGCGCGGCGTTCCATCATCAGCTTCTTGATCTCGGCGATCGCCAGCGCCGGGTTCAGTCCCTTCGGGCAGGTCCGGGCGCAGTTCATGATGGTGTGGCAGCGGTACAGCTTGAACGGATCTTCCAGATCGTCCAGGCGCGCACCGGTGTCCTCGTCGCGCGAATCGATGATCCAGCGGTAGGCCTGCAGCAGGATCGCCGGGCCCAGGTAACGCTCGCCGTTCCACCAGTAGCTCGGGCAGCTGGTCGAGCAGCACGCGCACAGGATGCACTCGTACAGACCATCGAGCTTCTTGCGGTCTTCCGGCGACTGCAGGCGCTCACGGTCCGGCGGTGCCGGGGTCTGGGTGCGGATCCACGGCTTGATCGAGGCGTACTGCGCGTAGAAGTGGGTCAGGTCCGGAACCAGATCCTTGACCACGTTCATGTGCGGCAGCGGATAGATCGGCACTTCCTTCTTGCCGCAGTCCGAGATGGCCCGGGTGCAGGCCAGGGTGTTGGTGCCGTCGATGTTCATCGCGCACGAACCACAGATGCCTTCGCGGCACGAGCGGCGGAAGGTCAGGGTCGGGTCGATCTCGTTCTTGATCTTGATCAGCGCGTCCAGAACCATCGGGCCGCAGGCGTCCAGATCGACGTCATAGGTGTCGGTGCGCGGATTGCTGTCGTCGTCCGGACTCCAGCGATAGATCTTGAAGGTGCGCACGTTCTTGCCGCCGGTCTTGGCGGGGAAGTGCTTGCCCTTCGTGATCTTGGAATTCTTGGGGAGTGAAAACTCGGCCATGGCTGCTCTCGTTGGCTCAGGCGGCCCGCGCCCGAGGGCGCGGATTGCATGTTAGGCGGGGTCGGATCAGTACACGCGCGGCTTCGGCGGCACCACGGACACGTCATCAGTCAACGTGTACATGTGCACCGGACGGTAGTCGAAGCTGCACTTGCCCTTCTCGTCCACGCTGACCAGGGTGTGCTTCTGCCAATTGACGTCGTCGCGGTCCGGGAAGTCCTCGTGCGCGTGTGCGCCGCGGCTTTCCTTGCGCTGCTCGGCCGAGTTGATCGTCGCCACTGCATTCAACAGCAGGTTGTTCAGCTCGTAGGTCTCGATCAGGTCCGAGTTCCAGACCAGGGAACGGTCGGAGACCTTCACGTCCTGGAACGAATCGAAGATCTTGTCCATCTTCTCGCAGCCTTCCTTCAGCGTCTGGCTGGTACGGAAGACCGCCGCGTCGGCCTGCATGGTGCGCTGCATGCGATCGCGGATGACCGAAGTCGGAGTATCGCCGTTGGCGTGGCGCAGCTTGTCCAGCAGGCCCAGCGCCTTGTCGCAGGCGTCGGCCGGCAGGGTCTTGTGCGCCGCGCCCGGGGTAATCGTCGCCGCGCAACGGTTGGCCACCGCACGCCCGAACACCACCAGGTCCAGCAGCGAATTCGAACCCAGGCGGTTGGCACCGTGCACCGAAACGCAGGCCGCTTCGCCGATGGCGTAAAGGCCCGGCACGACCGCATCGGGGTTCTCGCCGTCCTTGCGCACCACTTCACCGTGGTAGTTGGTCGGGATGCCGCCCATGTTGTAGTGCACGGTCGGAATCACCGGGATCGGCTGCTTGTGCACGTCGACGCCGGCGAAGATGCGCGCGCTTTCGGCGATGCCCGGCAGCTTGTCGTCGATCACGCCCGGGCCGAGGTGGGTCAGGTCGAGCAGGATGTGGTCCTTGTGCTCGCCCACGCCACGGCCTTCGCGGATCTCGATGGTCATCGATCGGCTGACCACGTCGCGCGAAGCCAGGTCCTTGTAGTGCGGTGCGTAACGCTCCATGAAGCGCTCGCCGCTGCTGTTGCGCAGGATGCCGCCTTCACCGCGGACACCCTCGGTGATCAGGCAGCCGGCGCCGTAGATGCCGGTCGGATGGAACTGCACGAACTCCATGTCCTGCATGGCAATGCCGGCGCGCATGGCCAGGCCGCCACCGTCGCCGGTGCAGGTATGCGCCGAGGTGGCGCTGAAGTAAGCGCGGCCGTAGCCGCCGGTGGCCAGCACCACGCCCTGGGCGCGGAACAGGTGCAGTGTGCCGTCGGACATGTCCAACGCCAGCACACCACGGCAGGCACCTTCGTCGTCGAAGATCAGGTCGAGCGCGAAGTACTCGATCATGAAGCGTGCGTCGTGCTTCAGCGACTGCTGGTACAGCGTGTGCAGCATCGCGTGGCCGGTACGGTCGGCCGCCGCGCAGGTACGCTGCGCCGCCGGGCCTTCGCCGTACTTGGTGGTCATGCCACCGAACGGACGCTGGTAGATCTTGCCTTCGGCGGTGCGGCTGAACGGCACGCCGTAGTGCTCGAGTTCGATGATCGCCGGAATCGCTTCACGGCACATGTACTCGATGGCGTCCTGGTCGCCCAGCCAGTCCGAACCCTTGATGGTGTCGAAGAAGTGGTAACGCCAGTCGTCCTCGCCCATGTTGCCGAGCGCGGCGGAGATACCCCCCTGCGCAGCAACCGTGTGCGAACGGGTCGGGAAGACCTTGGTCAGGCACACGGTCTGCAGGCCCTTGGCGGCCAGGCCGAACGTGGCACGCAGGCCGGCGCCGCCGGCGCCCACCACGACCATGTCGTACTTGTGTTCGGTAATCTTGTAAGCGGACATCTAGTCTGGATTCCTGTCTTGGCGCCTGGGCTCAGGCAACGCCGAGGGCGATGCGGCCCACCGCAAACACACTGACGATCATGCCGAGCACGGCAACGAACTTCACCGCGGTCTGCAGCACCAGGGCCAGCAGCGATTCGTGGATGTAGTCCTCCAGCACGACCTGCAGGCCGAGCTGGGCATGCCAGAACATGGCGATCAGCAGGCCGATCAGCGGAACGGCGTTCCACGGCTTGGCGATCGCGGCGGTGGCGGTCACGTAATCCGAGCCCAACAGGCCCAGCACGAACACCAGGAACCAGATGCCCAGCACCACCAGCGCGGCGGCGGTCAGGCGCTGATGCACGAAGTGCTCGGTGCCGGTCTTGGCCGAACCGAGACCGCGCACGCCCTTCAACGGGGTACGGAACTTGCTCATGCGGCACCTCCGAACAGCACATAGGCCCACACCGCCAGGGTGATCAGCAGGCTGCCGATCACCGACATCCAGCTGCTGCGGATGAAGGTGGCAATGCGGAATCCGATCGCGAAGTCCTGCACGATATGGCGGATGCCATTGCACAGGTGATAGGCGAACGACCATGTCCACGCGAACAGGAACACGCGGCCATACCAGGCCCCGGCATGGCCGGTGAAGCAGTTCCAGGATTCGGGCCCCATCATCAGAGCCAACAGGCCTCCGGCGATGATGAGGGCACCAACAGACAGAAAGACGCCAGTGGCTCGATGCAGGATCGAGGTGGCCATCTGAATCTGCCAGCGATACACCTGAAGGTGCGGAGAAAGGGGACGTTGTCTGGTCGCCATTCGCTGGGCTCGTTGTCTCGGCTGGGCGGCATAAGGCCGCGTTGGCTCAATGCTGATCAAAAATCGATGCAGCGTCCGTTTTTTTCCCAATCGCCATACCGCACCGGATCAAGTCCGCCACGGCCACCGAATTCTTCTTCCACCTCTGGTTGTTCCACGGGCACAGGGACCGGGGGAACCAGCGGGGCTTCAGCTTCGGCGTCGGGAGTGGGGGTTGTTTGGCCTATCATGATGGGTCTCGCAACGCACAAATTTTAGACCTCGTTCACGTGCCTGACAACCTTCCCCCTGCTTTCGTCGCATATCCGCGCCTGCCCGGCCATCAATTGCTGAGCCTGCAGGGCGTGGATGCAGTGGCTTTTGCCCATGCCCAGTTCAGCAGCGACGTGACCGCCCTGCCCCTGCTGCACTGGCAGTGGAGCGCGTGGCTGAGCGCCAAGGGCCGCACCCTGGCGGTGTTCCAGCTGCTGCGCCTGGCCGATGACCATGTGCTGCTGGTGCTCGCCGACGGCGATGCCGATGCGATTGCGTCGCAACTGCAGCGCTTCGTGTTCCGCCGCAAAGTGAAACTGCAGGTGCATGCGGACCTGGCCGTTGCCGGTGCCTTTACTGCGCCGGAAGCCGCCGCTGGCGCCGCCATCGCGCTGGTCGGCAGCCAGGGTTGGGAGCTGGATCTGGGCAGCGACGCACTTCCCCGTACGCTGCGCATCGGCCCGGTCGAGGCCTTCCCGGCCAGCGACGAAGCCGAAGATGCCGCCTTCGCCCTGGCCTGGCGCCAGGCCGACCTGCGCTTTGGCCTGCCACGCTTGGCAGAGAGCCAGCGCGAGGTGTGGACCCCGCAGCAGCTGGGTCTGGACCGCCTCAACGGCTACAGCGTGAAGAAGGGCTGCTACCCCGGCCAGGAAATCGTCGCGCGCACCCATTTCCTCGGCAAGGCCAAGCGCGCGGTGCAGCTGCTGCATACCGCTGCACCTGCGCAGGCAGGCGATGGCGTGCAGCAGGACGGGGTCGCGCTCGGCACCCTGGCCAGCGTGGCCGGCGATCTGGCACTGGCCGTGCTGCCGCTGGAGACCGGCGACAGCGAACTGCAGGTGGGCAACGCGGTCGCGCAGCGGATGCCGCTGCTGGACGGCCTGGCGCGCTGAGGCGCCCGCCGGACATGGTCCGGCGCTACCACTGGCCTTGTGGGTGCGGAACGTTGGTCCGCACCGGATGGGTAGTGCCGGCCGCTGGCCGGCACTACCGGTTACAGGCGCTCGCCGGTTTCCGGGTTGAAGAAATGCAGGCCCTGCGGGTGGATCGCCACCCGGATGTCCTCGCCCACGCCCGGCAGCGACTGCGGCGCCACGCGCATGGTCAGCGCGTGCTGGCCGCTGCTCATGTTGACGAAGATCTCGTTGCCGACCGGCTCGATGCCCTCGATGCGTGCGGTGAACGCATGGGTGTCTTCGCTGCCTGCCGGCTGCAGGTGCTCGGGGCGCACGCCCACGGCGATCGGCTTCTGCAGCCACGCCGGATCGATCGTCGCCTGCCCCAGCGGAGCACGCCACTGGCCATCGACCACGGTCACGCCACCGGCGTCGCCCTGCAGCGTGCCGCGCAGCACGTTCATCGCCGGGCTGCCGAGGAAGCCGGCCACGAACAGGTTGGCCGGGCGGTCGTACAGCGCCATCGGCGTATCGATCTGCTGGATGATGCCGTCCTTCAGCACCACGATGCGCTGGCCAAGGGTCATCGCCTCGACCTGATCGTGGGTCACGTAGATCATGGTGGTGCCCAGCTTGCGGTGCAGCTGCGCGATCTCGGTGCGCACACTGTGGCGCAGCTTGGCATCCAGGTTCGACAGCGGCTCGTCCAGCAGGAACACCGCCGGCTCGCGCACCAGCGCACGGCCCAATGCAACGCGCTGGCGCTGGCCACCGGACATCGCCTTGGGCAGCTTGTCCATCATCTCGGTCAGCCCCAGCGTCTGCGCGGCTTCGCTGATGCGCTTGTCGATGGTCGCCTTGTCGTGCCCGCGCAGCTTCAGGCCAAAGGCCAGGTTCTCGGCCACGGTCATGTGCGGATACAGCGCATAGCTCTGGAACACCATCGCGATGTCGCGATCCTTCGGCGCCACGTCGTTGACCACGCGATCGCCGATGGTCAACGTGCCGCCGCTGATCTCTTCCAGCCCGGCCACCATCCGCAACAGGGTCGACTTGCCACACCCCGACGGACCGACCAGCACCATCAGTTCGCCATCGGCGACCTCGAAGGTGGCGTCCTTCACCGCAACCTGGCCGTTGTCGTAGACCTTGCGCACACCCTGCAACTGCACTTTTGCCATTTCACTCATCCAGTGCGCCCGACGCCGGGCTGTCTTTTGGGACTGCCTCGGCCCTCCCGATGGCAGTGATGATTGCGCGGTCGCCGCATGACGGCGACCACTGCAATCGAATACAGTTGCCCATTCTGCCATGTAAACGTTTTCACGTGGCACTATCCGACTGTCGGTGCGCACCGACCTGCATCGTCGACCGAACGAAGGGTTGCCGCTGTAGTGGTTTCGATTGGAACGGTGCTCCGCCAACCCGGAAAACCGATCCAGATGAGCCTCGGACAGGCAGTTGCGCGGATGTCCCCCGAACCCAGCCATGAAGCGATTGACAACGATGTCACCCGGATCTGAAACTCGAGCGATGCACGACACACTCTTCCTGTTTGGTGCCACAGGTGATCTGGCCCAGCGCTACCTGTTCCCTTCGCTGCTGCGCCTGCTCGGCGACGGCCTGCTGCCGGAGGATTTCCGCATCCGTGCGCTGGCCCTGTCGGGCCACGACACCGCAGCCTTCCATGACATCCTGCGCCCACGCCTGCAGCAGGCGATGCCGATGGCCAGCCAGGAGGACATCGCCTCCCTGCTGCGCCGCATCGACTACCGCTCGGTGGACCTGCGCGACGTCGACTCGGTCGCCGCTGCCGTGTCAGACCTGGTCGACCGCCGCTGCGTGAGCTACCTGGCGATCCCGCCGGGCCTGTACATCTCCACCTGCGAGGGCCTGGCCAAGGGCGGCGCGCTGGCCGCACCCGCGCGGCTGATGCTGGAGAAGCCGATCGGCAGCGACAGCGAAAGCGCCGAGGAGATCATCACCACCATCGGCCAGTGGATCGACGAAGACCGCGTGTTCCGCCTGGATCACTACCTGGGCAAGGCGGCGGTACAGAACCTGATCGCGCTGCGCTTCGGCAACACGCTGCTGGAAGCGGTGTGGAACCGCAATTACATCGAATCGGTGCACATCCTGGTCGCCGAGAGCGAAGGCGTGGATGGCCGCGATGCCTACTACGCACGCTCCGGCGCCCTGCGCGACATGGTGCAGAGCCACATCCTGCAGCTGCTGTGCATGGTGGCGATGGAGCCGCCGGCGTCGCTGGAAGCCGACCGCATCCGCGATGAGAAGGTCAAGGTGCTGCGCGCACTGCGCCCGCTGGATGCCAAGCACGCCGCGCGTGACAGCGTGCGCGGCCGCTACACCGCCGGCAGCATCAACGGCCAGCCCGCACAGGCCTACCAGCCGCCGGAAGGCAGCGACGTGGAGACCTTCGCCGGTGTCACCGCGCACATCGACAACTGGCGCTGGAGCGGCGTGCCGTTCCACCTGGTCACCGGCAAGCGCCTGCCCGAGCGCACCACCCGCGTGGTGGTGACCCTCAAGCCGGTCACGCATTGGTTGTTCGAGCGTCCGCAGCGTGCGCAGGCCGCACCGAACCGCCTGGTGTTCCAGCTGCAGCCGCAGGAGAACATCGAACTGGGCCTGATGAGCAGCCTGGCCGGGCCGGAATGGGGCGCGCTGGAACTGCAGCCGCTGGAGCTGGAGCTGTCGGTGCCGACCGGCCTGCATCGCCGCATTGCCTACGAGCGCCTGTTCCTGGACGCCTTCAACGGCAACCACACCCTGTTCGTGCGCGATGACGAGGTGCGTGCCGCTTGGGCCTGGATCGACAGCGTTGCCGATGCCTGGAAGGCGGCCAACCTGCCGCTGGAACCCTACCCTGCCGGCCAGTGGGGCCCGGCCAACGCGGTCGACTTCCTGCCGCAGGGTGTGGATGCGCCCGACAGCGGAGCGCCGGAATGAGTACCAGTTCGCAGCCCGTGCTTGTGGCCGACATCGGCGGCACCAACGCCCGCTTCGCCCTGGCCGACACCTCGCAGGACACCCCGCTGCTGAAAGAGAGCATCCGCGAGTACGCCGTGGCGGAGTTCCCGTCGCTGGGTGATGCCGCGCGCCACCATCTGGAGCAGATCGGCGCCACCGCAAGCCGTGGCGTGTTCGCAGTCGCCGGTCGTGTCGATGGTGACGAAGCCCGCATCACCAACCATCCGTGGGTGATCTCGCGCAGCCGCACGGCCGCGATGCTTGGTTTCAACGAACTGCACCTGATCAACGACTTCGCCGCGCAGGCGATGGCGATTTCGCTGCTGCAGCCCGATGACGTGGTCCAGGTCGGCGGTGCCGCCTGGGTTCCGGGCAAGCCGGGTCAGCCGCGCAACTACGCAGTGATCGGCCCAGGTACCGGCCTCGGCGTCGGCGGCCTGATCCTTCGCCACGGCCGCTGTTACCCGCTGGAAACCGAGGGTGGTCATGTCAGCTTCCCGCCGGGAACGCCGGAAGAGATCCGCATCCTGGAGATCCTGTCCGAGCAGTTCGGGCGCGTCTCCAACGAGCGGCTGATCTGCGGCCCCGGCCTGGTCAACATCCATCGCGCAATCTGCGAGATGGCGGGTATCGACCCGGGCCAACTGCAACCGGTGGACGTGACCGCCCGCGCCCTGCACGGCGATCCACAGGCGATGCGTACCGTGGATGTGTTCTGCGCGGTGTTCGGCGCCATTGCCGGTGATCTGGTGCTGACCCAGGGCGCCTGGGATGGCGTGTTCCTGACCGGTGGGCTGACTGCGAAGATGCTCGATTCATTGCAGCACTCCGGTTTCCGCCAGCGCTTCGAACACAAGGGCCGGTTCTCTTCGATCATGGCGCGGGTGCCGTCGCTGGCCGTGATGCATCCCCACGCCGGACTGCTGGGCGCCGCTGCCTATGCTGCCGACGCCGAACGTGACGCACCAGGAGTTGCCGCATGAGCCCCATCTTCCAGGACGACCGTATCGACTTCATCAACCACGGCGATGCCGATGGCTGGATCGAGGCGGTTGCAGCCGAAATGGCCCAGGCGATCAATTACGACATCACCGAACTGGGCCGCGCACGCATCCTGTTGTCCGGCGGCACCACGCCGGCACCGGTGTACCAGGCGCTGGCCGAGCTGGACGTGCATTGGGACCGCGTTGAAGTGAGCCTGGCCGACGAACGCTGGTTGTCGCCGCAGGATCGCGACAGCAATGCGTGGCTGGTGCGCGAGAACCTGCTCACACGTGCCGAAGGTGCGCACTTCGATCCGCTGGTGCGGATCGGCAAGCCGCTGCCCGAGTGCGTGTACACCGCCAACCTGCAGGCCCAGCACAGCCAGGCGCCAAGCCTGGTCGCACTGGGCATGGGCAACGACGGCCATACCGCCTCGCTGTTCCCGGGCTCGAAGGACCTGACCCGCGCGCTGGAAAGCACCCTGCCGTATGCCGCACTGGATGCCACCGGCTGTCCCGGTGCCAACCAGTGGCCGCTGCGCATCACCCTGACCCCGCGCGGCCTGGCCCAGTGCCGCCAGCGCCTGCTGCTGCTGCGCGGCAAGCAGAAGCTGCAGGTGCTGCGCCAGGCATTGGACAGCAACGACCCGCAGCAGTATCCGATCCTCAACGCGATCAACCTGGAAGGCGCGCGCCTGCGCGTCCACTGGGCTGATTGATGTCGGCGGCGGCGCCTTGCTGCCGTTTGCCTCTCGCCACCTCGAACGCCGGTAGCCCATGAGCCTCCATCCGCAACTGCAAGCCATCACTGAGCGCGTCATCCGCCGCAGCGCCGCCTCGCGCGCCGCCTATCTGGCAGCGATCGACGCCTCCCTGCGCGATGGCCCGTTCCGCAGCCGCCTCAGCTGCGGCAACCTCGCCCACGGTTTCGCCGCCTGTGGCGGCACCGACAAGAGCCGCCTGCGTGGCGGCGTGACGGCCAACCTGGGCATCATCACCGCCTACAACGACATGCTGTCGGCGCACCAGCCGTTCGAAACCTATCCCGAACAGATCCGTGCGGTGGCCCGCGAGCTGGGCGCGACGGCACAGGTTGCCGGCGCTGTGCCGGCGATGTGCGACGGCGTCACCCAGGGCCGTGGCGGCATGGAGCTGTCGCTGTTCTCGCGTGATGTCATTGCCCAGGCCACCGCGATCGGGCTCAGCCACGACATGTTCGATACCACCGTGTACCTCGGTGTGTGCGACAAGATCGTGCCGGGCCTGCTGATCGGCGCCCTCGCCTTCGGCCACCTTCCGGCGGTGTTCGTGCCGGCTGGCCCGATGACGCCGGGCATTCCCAACAAGCAGAAGGCCGAAGTGCGCGAGCGCTACGCCGCCGGTGAAGCGACCCGCGAAGAACTGCTGGAAGCCGAATCGGCGTCCTACCACGGCGCAGGCACCTGCACCTTCTACGGCACCGCCAATTCCAACCAGGTGCTGCTGGAAGCGATGGGCGTGCAGCTGCCGGGCGCATCGTTCGTCAATCCGGACACGCCGCTGCGCGATGCACTGACCCGCGAAGCCACCGAGCGCGCACTGGACATCACTGCGCTGGGCGACGACTTCCGTCCGCTGGGCCGGATCATCGACGAGCGCGCGATCATCAACGCGGTCATCGCGCTGATGGCCACCGGCGGCTCGACCAACCACACCATCCACTGGATCGCGGTGGCACGTGCGGCCGGCATCGTGCTGACCTGGGACGACTTCGACGAGCTGTCGCAGCTGATCCCGCTGCTGGCACGTGTCTATCCGAATGGCGAGGCCGACGTGAACCGCTTCGCTGCAGCGGGTGGCCCGGCGTTCGTGTTCGGTGAGCTGATCAAGGCTGGCCTGATGCATGGCGACCTGGTCAGCGTCGCCCGTGGCGGCATGGCCGACTACGCCCGCGAGCCGCAGCTGCGCGATGGCAAGCTGGTGTACCTGCCGGGCCTGGAGCGCAGCGCCGATGAAGAAGTGGTGCGCAGCGTCGACAACCCGTTCGAGAGCCAGGGTGGCCTGCGCCTGTTGCGCGGCAACCTCGGCAAGTCGCTGATCAAGCTGTCGGCGGTGAAGCCGCAGTACCGCACCATCGAAGCGCCGGCCGTGGTGGTTGATGCGCCGCAGGTGCTGAACAAGCTGCATGCCGGCGGCCTGCTGCCCGAGCATTTCGTGGCGGTGGTGCGTTACCAGGGGCCGCGCGCGAATGGCATGCCGGAACTGCATTCGCTGGCGCCGCTGCTGGGCCTGCTGCAGAACCAGGGAAGGCGCGTGGCGCTGGTCACCGATGGTCGCCTGTCCGGCGCCTCGGGCAAGATTCCCGCCGCCATCCACGTGACGCCGGAAGCTGCGCGCGGTGGTCCGCTGGGCAAGGTGCGCGAGGGCGACATCATCCGCCTGGATGGTGAGGCCGGCACCCTTGAGGTGCTGGTGGACGCAGGCGAATGGGCAGCGCGTACACATGCGCCGAATACGTCGCCGACGGCCAATGACCTGGGCCGCAACCTGTTTGCGATCAACCGGCGCGTGGTGGGTCCGGCCGATCAGGGCGCGATCTCTATTTCGTGCGGTCCGGCGGCGGCTGACGGTGTGCCGTGGGACTACGACGCGGAGTATGAGCTGGGGCACGATGCGGCGGCGGCGGCGGCGCCGCATGAGGCGAAGGACGCCTGAGGGATTGAAGCGCGTTGCGGGTTTGTCGCAGCGGTAAATTTCCTGGCTGAGGGCGCGGTCAGCCCCAGCCGGGACACGCCGTAAACCCATCCATGATGGGGGCTCGGTCGCGGCATCCATGCCGCTCACGGTCCCGTCTGGGGCCGACCGCGCCCTCCTGACACTCCCCCGGCGCGTCAACGCCGCGAAGTGATCATTGAAAGCACAACTAGAGCGAAAGCAAAGGCAGAAGCAGAGCTATGGGTATCGAACAACATCAGGTGCGGGCGGCGGAGTTGTTGCATGCGGCCGGCATCCTGCCGGTGGTGACGATTCATACGCTGGACCAGGCACGTGCGGTCAGCGCGGCGCTGCTGGAAGGCGGATTGCCGGCGATCGAGCTGACGCTGCGTACGCCGGTGGCGATGGAAGCGCTGGCGATGCTCAAGCGTGAGCTGCCGGATGTGGTGGTCGGCGCCGGTACGGTGCTGACGGTGGAGCAGATGCAACAGTCGATCGATGCGGGCGCCGATTTCCTGGTGACCCCGGGCACGCCGCCGGTGCTGGCCGATGCGTTGGCTGCGGCACCGCTGCCGGTGGTACCGGGTGCGGCGACGCCGACCGAACTGCTGGCGCTCTACGCGCGCGGTTTCCGCGTGTGCAAGCTGTTCCCGGCCACGGCCGTGGGTGGCCTGGCGATGATCAAGGGCGTAGCCGGCCCAATCGCCGACCTCAAGCTGTGCCCGACCGGTGGCATCACCGAGAACACCGCCGCCGAGTACCTGGAGCAGAAGAACGTGGTCTGCATCGGTGGCTCGTGGATGGTGCCGGGCAACTGGATCGACGCCGGCCAGTGGGACAAGGTGCGCGAAAGCGCGGCCCAGGCCGCGAAGATCGTCAAGCGCGTACGCGGTCACTGACGCAGTACGGAGTCAGAGCCCTTTCCCGCCGGGAAAGGGATCCGACCCCAAGCGCGCAAAGCGCGCGACCCGCTCCTGCCGTTCCTTCTTCATTCCGCGGTGGCAGCGCACGGAACTTGTCCGTGGCCGGGCGGATGGGTTGCGCAGGGGCGTGAGCCGCATGGATGCGGCGACCGAGCTTACATGGACGTACTTGCAGCGTCCCCTGCGCAGCCCATCCGTCCGGCCAACCCCACGAACTCCGTCGCACCACCGCGAGGGGCTCAGCCGTTGGCCGACACCCTTACAGCGGCCGTGCCGGATCCACCAGCCCGTACTGGCTGGCCATCCGCGCCAACGCGATGTTGTCGTGGATTCCCATCTTCTCGAACAACCGTGCCTTGTGCGTGTTGACCGTCTTCGCGCTCAGGCTCAGACGACGGGCGATGTCTTCCTGGCGCAGGCCCTGGGTCAGCAGCAACGCCACTTCCAGCTCACGCGGCGACAGGTTGTCGAACGGCGAGCCGTTGCCTTCCACGGTGGACAACGCCAGGTTCTGCGCGATGCTCGTGCCCAGGTAGCGCCGTCCGGCGGCTACGTCGCGCACCGCTCGCAGCAGTTCCTGCGCATCACAGCCCTTGCCGATGTAACCGGCAGCCCCGGCTTCGAGCAGGCGCTTGGGCAGCGGACCGTCTTCCAGCACCGACACGATCACCACCCGCGTGCTGCGGTGGCCACGGACGATGCGCTCGGTCACTTCCATCCCGCTCACGCCGGGCAGGTGCAGATCACACAGCACCACGTCCGGTTGCAGCTGGCGGATCGCGGGCAGCGCGTCTTCGCCCGTTTCGGCCTCGCCCACCACTTCAATGTCGGTTTCACTCGACAGTATCATTTTCATCCCGGTGCGGACCAACGCATGGTCATCCACCAGGTAGACTCGAATCGTCATTCACGTACCTCTTCGAATGCGGCCAATACGGGTCAACCTAGGCAGGAGCACCTGACCACTGCAAGCGCGGATGTTGCGCAATTCCGGCGTTCTGCCTTGCGCATCACATTCTTCACGCACTGATCGTGCCCCTTGCCCTGCAGAACCCGTTACAACGAAACAACCCGTCCCTCAGGTAGACGCCCTTGGGAGGGCATCCACGTCACTCCCCTTGCGTGATCGCTTCGCTGGCCGTCGCTGGCGGCGAACCGTGCCGTCGCCATGGATGGCGGCGGCTGAACATGACCAGATAGCACCCTACCACCCAAACCAGCGCGGCACACCACCCGGCGAGGATGTCGGAGGGGTAATGCACCCCCAGATAGACCCGGGAAACGCTTACCAGCAGGCTGAACGACGGCGCCAGCAGCAGCACCGGCCAGCGCCAGCGGGTATTCCAGGCCAGCAGCACCAGGGTGACCGCCAGGGTCATCGAGCCCATCGCGTGGCCACTGGGGAAACTGAACGTGGATTCCGGCGCGATCGATTCCCACAGGCTGGGCCGGTCACGCTGGAAGAAGTGCTTGCTGCCCATGTTGAGCAGCGCCGACCCTACGAAGCTCACGGCCACGAAGGTCGCTTCACGCCAACGCCGGTGCCAGGCCAGTGCACCGACAATCAGCACATCGGCCGGGATCAGGAACCACTCGTAGCCCAGTTTCGACAACAGCACGAACACGTGGTCCAGCCACGGCGAATGCAGGCCGTGCATCTGCCACAGCAGCGGCGCATCGAAATGGAAGGATTCGAACTCGTGCACCTCGTCGGCCAGGGCGACGAATCCGGCCAGCGGCAGCAGCACGCCGGCAAACAGCAGCAGCAGCCGCCAGGCATTGCGCGCCATCCAGTGGCGGAAGCCGGAGGCGGGCTCCGGTGCAGCGAGGATCGTCGGCTTACCCGGCGCTTCGGACATAGGTGCGTTCAACGTAATCATCGATCAGGGCGACGAATTCCTGGGCGATGTTCTCGCCACGCAGGGTCACCTTCTTCTCGCCATCGACGAACACCGGTGCCGACGGTGCTTCACCGGTGCCCGGCAGCGAGATGCCGATGTTGGCATGCCGCGACTCACCCGGCCCGTTGACCACGCAACCCATCACCGCCAGGGTCATGTTCTCCGCACCCGGGTGCTGGATCTTCCACAGCGGCATCTTTTCGCGCACGTGGTTCTGCACCACCTTGGCCAACTCCTGGAAGAATTCCGAGGTGGTGCGGCCGCAGCCCGGGCACGCCGTGACCAGCGGAGTGAAGGCGCGCTGGCCGGTGGTCTGCAGCAGTTCCTGGGCGACGATCACTTCCTGCGTGCGCGACTGGCCCGGTTCGGGCGTCAGCGAAATGCGGATGGTGTCGCCGATGCCTTCCTGCAGCAGCACGCTGAGCGCCGCCGCCGAGGCGACGATGCCCTTGCTGCCGATACCGGCTTCGGTCAGGCCCAGATGCAGGGCGAAGTCCGAACGCTGGGCCAGGTCGCGGTAGACCGCGATCAGCTCCTGCACGCCGCTGACCTTGGCCGACAGGATGATGCGATCGCGCGGCAACCCCAGCTCGACGGCCTGCTCGGCCGAATCCAGTGCCGAACGGATCAGCGCCTCGCGCAGCACGCGGCCAGCGTCCCAGGGCTGTTCGCGGTGGTTGTTCTCGTCCATCAGCTTGGCCGCCAGGGCCTGGTCCAGCGAGCCCCAGTTGGCGCCGATGCGCACCGGCTTGTTGTAGCGGATGGCGAACTCGATCAGCTGGGCGAACTGCAGGTCCTTCTTCTTGCCGAAGCCCACGTTGCCCGGGTTGATGCGGTACTTGGCCAGCGCTTCGGCGCAGGCCGGCTCGGCCGTCAGCAGCTGGTGGCCGTTGTAGTGGAAGTCGCCGATCAGCGGCACGTCGATGCCCATCATCGCCAGCTTGTCGACGATGCGCGGGATCGCCGCGGCCGCTTCGACCGTGTTGACGGTCAGGCGCACCATTTCCGAGCCGGCACGCCAGAGCTCAGCGACCTGCTTGACGCTGGACGCCACATCGGACGTGTCGGTATTGGTCATCGACTGCACCACGACCGGCTTGCCACCGCCCACGGTGACTCCACCGATCTGGACCGCTTGGGTCAGGCGACGGGGCCAGGAAGTGGCATCGGAGGGGGCTGTAGGGCGGGTGACGGCGTCATGCATGCGGGCATTCTAACGCCCGCCCCGACCTTCCGGGTGTGTCGCATTCAGGCGACAGTCCGGCTGCGGCCGATTGTCGCAGGCAGCCGCCCCCGCGAACGCATACGATGGGCGCGAATGACCGGTCCCGACGCCCCGTTTCTCCGAACCCTGTGCAGCCTGCGCTGGTTGGCCGTGGCTGGCCAGGCGGCCACCATCCTGGTTGCGACCTGGGTGCTGGGACTGCCCTTGCCGCAACTGCCGCTGTGGTCGGGCGTGGCCGTGCTCGCCGTATTCAACCTGTATACGCAGCTGCGCCCGGAGCCGGCCGATACCGCGCCGCTGACTGCCTTCGGCCACATCCTGGTGGACGTGATCATCCTCACCTGGATGGTCAGCTGGAGCGGCGGCATCGCCAATCCGTTCGGCTCGCTGTTCCTGATCCTGATCGCCCTGGCGGCCTTCGCCCTGCCCCTGCGCTGGGCCCTGGCCGTGGCCAGCGCCTGCCTGCTGGGCTACGCCGCCAGCGGACTGTTCGGGCAACCGCTGCCGGCGGGCTATTTCAACGCACTGGACCTCAATCGCTGGGGCGTGATCGCCACCTTCCTGCTGTCCGCTGCGGTCGTACTGATCTTCTCTACCCGGCTGGCGATCGCGCTGCGCGAGCGCGAGCTGGAACTGTCGGCACTGCGCGAACGCTTCGCGCGCAACGAGGGCATCGTCGCCCTGGCCACGCATGCAGCCTCGGTGGCGCACGAACTGAACACGCCGCTGGCGACGATGACCCTGCTCGCCGACGACGTGGCCGAACGCAGCGAAGAACCGGAAGTGCGCGAGGACATGGAAACCCTGCGCGAACTGCTGGTGCAGTGCCGGGAGCGCGTGCTGGCCCTGGCCGCCCCGGCCTCCAATGACCGCCCCGGGCGCGCCCACTCCACGGCCCAGCAGGTGCTGGAGCAATGGCGGCTGGTGCGCCCGACCATCGACCTGCATCGCAACGACGACGCACCGCTGCGCCTGCCGCTGGACCCGGGCGTCGGCCACCTGCTGATGGTGCTGCTGAACAATGCTGCCGATGCCGGCGAGCAGGCCGGCCGACCACGCGTCGATCTCAGCCTGCGCATCGAAGGCGACGACCTGATCGGCGAAGTGCGCGACTACGGCCATGGCTTCAACGCCCGCGCCGCCGTGCTGCCGGGCAAGCTGTTCGGCAGCAGCAAGAGTGAAGGCATGGGCGTCGGTCTTGCCCTGTCCCATGCCACCATCGAACGCCTGGACGGCGAGATGTGGATGCGCCCGGCCCAAGGGGCCGGTAGCCGCGTCGGCTTCCGCCTGCCGTTGGCCCCCCGCGAGGAATGACCATGACTGCTTCCACCCTTGGCCTGCTGGTCGACGACGACGAACTCTACCTGCGCACCCTGCAGCGCAGCCTGGCCCGCAAAGGGCTGGAGACGCAGACCGCACAGGATGCGGCCAGCGCGCTGGCACTGGCCCGCCAGCATCCGCCGGCGTTCGCGTTGATCGACCTGAAGCTGGGCAGCGATTCCGGCCTGGCCCTGATCCAGCCGCTGCGCGCCCTGCGCGCGGACATGCGGATCCTGCTGGTGACCGGCTATGCCAGCATCGCCACGGCGGTGGAGGCGATCAAGCTGGGCGCCGACGACTACCTGCCGAAGCCATCGACGGTGCCGATGATCCTGCGTGCGCTGGGCGAGGAAGACGATGGCCCGGCCGATGACGGCGAGATGGAAGTGCCCGATGCGATGACCCCGATCAGCCGCCTGCAGTGGGAACACATCCAGCAGGCGATGCATGAAACCGGCGGCAATGTGTCGGCGGCCGCGCGGCTGCTCGGCATGCACCGGCGTTCGCTGCAGCGCAAGCTGGCCAAGCGGCCGAGCCCGGAACGCGATCCGAGCCGGTGAAGCGTCGTCGTATTCGCCGGGCATGGCCCGGCGCTACCGGCATGACGAAGGGTAGCGCCGGGCCATGCCCGGCGGCATTCCCCGCCCGCGTCAGCCCTTCAGCTGCGCCAGCAGCTCACGGGTCAGCGGATCATTGATCTGGACATCCTCGCCCTGCAGGGCCGGCAGCAGGCCACTGGCCAGCTGCTTGCCCAGTTCGACACCGAACTGGTCGAAAGCGTTGATGTTCCAGATCACCGACTGCACGTACACCGCGTGCTCGTACATCGCGATCAACGCGCCCAGCGCCTGCGGGGTAAGCGCGTCGAGCAGGATCATCGTGCTCGGGCGGCCGCCCGGGTAATCGCGGTGCGGATCGTCGCTGCCCTGGCCGTTGGCCAGTGCTTCGGTCTGCGCCAGCAGGTTGGCCATCAGCGCCTGGTGGTTGACCGTATACGGATCATCGCTGTGCACGCAGCCGATGAAATCGGCCGGGATGATGCTGGTGCCCTGGTGCAGCGCCTGGAAGAAGCTGTGCTGCACATCGGTGCCCGCACCGCCCCACCACACCGGCACGGTGTCGGTGGTGACCGGCTGGCCATCGCGCTGCACGCGCTTGCCCAGGCTTTCCATCACCAGCTGCTGCAGATAGGCCGGCAGCAGCGCCAGGCGCTGGTCGTAGGTCATCACCGCATGCGTGGCGTGGCCCAGCAGATTACGGTTCCAGATGTCGGTCAGGCCGTGCAGCACCGGCAGGTTGCGCTCCAACGGCGCGTCCAGTGCATGCGCATCCATCTGCGCGGCACCTTCCAGCAGCTGCTCGAAGCGCTCGAAGCCGATGGCCAGTGCGATCGGGAAACCGACGGCCGACCACAGCGAATAGCGGCCGCCCACCCAGTCCCACATCGGCAGCACGCGCTCGGCGGCGATGGCGAAGGCCTTGGCGGCGCGTTCCGGATTGGCGCTGACCGCGTACAGACGGTCGCTGCCGCCCAGCCAGTCATGCAGGATCTGGCCGTTGAGCAGGGTTTCCTGGGTACCAAAGGTCTTGGAAATGAGGATGCCGGCGGTCTTCGCCGGATCCAGCGTGGCCAGCGTGCGCTGCATGGCGGCGCCGTCCACGTTGGACACGAAATGCACGCGCAGGCGTGCGCCTGTGACCGGGCGCAGCGCATCGGCGACCAGTCGCGGGCCGAGATCGGAACCGCCAATGCCGACGCTGACCACATCGGTCACGCCGCTGTCTTCCAGCGCGCGCACCAGCACGCCCATGCGCTGGCGGATGCCGCGCGCGGTGGCATAGGCCTCGGCCGCCACCGGCGCATCGACTACATCACCGCGCAACGCGGTATGCAGCGCAGCGCGGCCTTCGGTCAGGTTGACCTGTTCGCCACGGAACAGGCGCGTGATGGCGCCGCCGACATCACGTTCGGCAGCCAGCGCCAACAGCGCCTGCAACGCTGCGGCATCGTATTTCTGCCGGGCGAAGTTGACATACAACGGACCGACCCGCAGCGCCAGGTCCTGTACACGGCCGGGTTCGGCGGCGAGCAGGCCGGGAATGCTTGCGCCCTTCAGGCGCTGGGCGTGGGAATGCAGCGAGTCGAATCCGTTGTTCGTTGTCATGCGGCCTGGGTCGGGATCGTGTCGTTGGTGTGGGAGATCTGGTTGTTGCCATCCACGTACACCAGCTTCGGCTTGAAGCTGTCGGCTTCCTGCTCGGTCATGCTGGCGAAGGCGGCAATGATGATGATGTCACCGACCTGCACGTGGCGCGCAGCGCCACCATTGAGCGAGACGACACCGCTGCCGGCTTCGGCGCGGATCGCATAGGTCGAGAAGCGCGCACCGTTGGTCACGTCCCAGATGTGCACCTGCTCGAACTCACGGATGCCGGTGGCAGCCAGCAGGTTGTCATCGATGGCGATGGAGCCTTCGTAGTTCAGCTCGGAATGGGTGACGGTGGCGCGGTGGATCTTGGTCTTGAGCAGGGACAGGTGCATGGGGGCGCTGCAACGGCAAAGGAAAGAGCGGATTCTAGCACCCACGCGGCAACCGTCAGGTAGCGGCCGCAGGATGCTGAAGACCGTTCAGCCGGTGCGCTGCTGCGCGCCCGGCGATGGCGCCGCGGCACCGGCCAGCACGGCCCGGAACACGCCATGGAACGCCAGTCCGGCCATCAGGCCGAATCCGGCCGCCACCAGTACCGAAAAGGCATAGCTGGCCCAGTCGAAGTTGCCCGCAGAGGACAGCTGGCTCATCAGAGCGCCGCCAGAGCCGTCGGGCCAGGCACAGGTGGCCATGGCCAGCGCGCCCAGCCCTGCCCCGACCAGCGCGAACCAGACCCAGCGCAGGCGGCCGGAAGACAGCAGGATCAGGCCCATCGGCAGCAGCACCGCCACGGCGTGGGCGAAGGCCAGCACGAACATCAATGCGGCCGCCAGCGCGGCCGTGGCCACTTCCTGGCCGAGACTGAGACCGGCAATCAGGCCACCGATCACCAGCGAAGGCAGCAGCGCGGCGGCGAACACCGCCAGGATCGCCGCCACGGCGCGGCGGCCGGGGCTGGCTGGAAACGAGGTCATATCGGCAGGTCGTCCTTGTCCGGCGAACACCGGGCGCCCACTGCGGGCGCCCTGCACAACCGCGCGGGGCGGTTCAGAACTCCAGGTTGTCGATCAACCGGGTGGTGCCCAGGCGTGCGGCGATCAGGGCCACGCGGCCGCCGCCATCGAAACTCGGCTCGGCCAGCTCCGGAGTGCGCAGTACCGCGTAATCCACCTGGAACCCCGCTGCCTGCAGCGCAGCGACGGCGTCGGCCTCGATGCGTTCACGCGCGTGCCCGGCCACATAGCCTTCGCGCATACCCAGCAGGGTGCGGTGAAGGGTGGTCGCCAAGGGGCGCTGCTCGGCGCTGAGGTACTGGTTGCGCGAGCTCTTGGCCAGGCCATCCTCATCGCGCACGATCTCGGCACCGACGATCTGGATCGGGAACGACAGCTCGGCCACCATCTGCTTGATGACCGCCAGCTGCTGGTAGTCCTTGCGGCCGAACACGGCTACATCCGGCTGTACCTGCAGGAACAGCCGCGCCACCACCGTGCACACGCCATCGAAATGGCCCGGGCGGCTGGCGCCTTCCAGCACCTCGCTGACGCCGGGCGCATGCATCTGCGTGGTTTTGTCCACGCCCAGCGGGTACATCGCTTCGACGCTGGGCAGCCACACCGCATCGCAGCCCACCTGCTCCAGCCCGGCCACATCGGCTTCGGGGGTGCGCGGATAGCGGCTGAAATCCTCGTTCGGCCCGAACTGTGTCGGGTTGACGAAGATGCTGGCCACCACCTTGTCGGCGTACTGCTTTGCCAGGGTGACCAGCGCGTGGTGCCCGCCGTGCAGGTTGCCCATGGTCGGCACCAGCGCCACGCGCAGGCCCTCGCCCTTCCACTGCGCGATCTGCGCGCGCAGCGCACCGAGTTCGTTGAAGGTCTGGATCATTGGGCGTACGCGTGTTCTTCGTCGGGGAAGCTGCCATCGCGCACGGCATCGGCGTAGGCACGGGTGGCGCCGGCCACCGAACCGCCTTCAGCCAGGAAGTCCTTGACGAACTTCGGGCGACGGTGGCCGCTGTCCAGGCCGAGGAAATCGTGCAGCACCAGCACCTGGCCGTCGCACTGCGGACCGGCACCGATACCGATGGTCGGCACCGGCACCGCGGCGGTGACGGCAGCAGCAACCGGGGTCGGCACGCATTCGAGCACCATGATGCTGGCACCGGCTTCAGCCACGGCCTTGGCATCGTCCACCAGCTGGCGCGCGGCATCGCCACGGCCCTGGATCTTGAAGCCACCCAGGCGCAGCACCGACTGCGGGGTCAGGCCCAGGTGCGAACAGACCGGGATCTCGCGCTCGACCAGGTAGCGGATGATGTCGACCTTGAAGCCGGCGCCTTCGATCTTGACCATCTCCGCACCCGCCTGCAGCAACTGCAGCGAAGCATCCAGCGCGCGTTCCGGGGTGGCATCGGCGCCGAACGGCAGGTCGGCGATCAGCAGCGCACGCTGCAGCACGCGGGCGACTGCGCGGGTGTGATAGACCATGTCGGCGACGGTCACCGGCAGGGTCGAATCGTGCCCCTGCACGACCATGCCCAGCGAATCGCCGATCAGGATCAGGTCGACGCCATTGGCATCGAAGGTGCGGGCAAAGCCTGCGTCGTAGGCGGTCAACATGACCAGCTTCTGGCCATTGCGCTTGGCCTCGGCCAGGGCGGGAACGGTCCAGGGCTTGCTGTCTGCGTGGGTGCTCATGTGCTGATAACCGGGGGAGATAACCCGGGCATTATCACCCTAACGGCGCGATCCCGCAGGCATCCACCCGCATCACTGCATCCCGTACGCGACCGTGGCCGGGAATGGCCAGATCGGCGGCGATTTCGGCCAACGGCACCAACACGAACGCACGCTCGTGCAGGTAGGGATGCGGCACCTTCAGCTCGGGCAGGTCCAGCACCTGCTCGCCGAACAGCAGCAGGTCCAGATCCAGCGCACGCGGCCCCCAGTGCACGGCGGGGTCGCGTACGCGGCCGAAGCGCTGCTCCAGCGCGAGCAGGGCCTGCAGCAGCTCGACGGCGGGCAGATCGGTGTCGACCGAGGCCACTGCGTTGACGAACGGCGGCTGGTCCTCGTTGCCCCATGCCGGCGTCGCATACAACCGCGAGGCCTGCGTCAGCCGGGTTCCGGGCAGCCCGTCCAGCGCGGCAATGGCCGCGCGGACGGTGTTGGCTGCGTCGCCAAGATTGGCGCCCAGCCCGATCCAGGCACCGGTCATGGATTACTCGGCAGCACCGGCAGCTGCGCCATCGGGACGACGACGGCGACGACGACGCTTGCGCGGCGCTCCACCCTCCTCATCGCCGGCATCGCTGTGCAGGGAATCCAGCGACGAATCCAGCTCATGCCCGGACTGCGCCTGCGCTTCACGCCAGAACGCAACGTCGGCTTCGTGCTCTGCCGATGCCACCTGGCGCAGGGCCAGGAAATCGAAGGCGGCACGGAAACGGGGGTGGCTGAGCGTGCGCATCACGCGCTTGCGCTGGCGCGAACTGAAGCGCGCCTGCAGCAGCCAGATCTCCTGCATCGGCAGCGAGAAACGGCGCGGCAATGCAATGGTGCTCAGCTGCTGCACGGTGACACGGTCGGCGGCACGACGCTGTGCCTCTTCCGGTGCCACGCCCTGCTTGAGCAGCATTGCCTGTGCGCGGCAATACGCCGGCCACAGGAGCAGCGCGAACAGGAACGCCGGCGACACGGGCTCGTCATTGGCCACGCGTGCATCGGTGTTGGCCAGGCCCTCGACCAGCATGCGACGCAGCGCGCCGGTGCGGTTCGACTTCAGCGCCTTGGCGCTTTCCGGGAACAGCACGTCGAACAGGCCGTAGCGTTCCAGTCCTTCGAAGCTGGCAACGCCATGCCCGGACAGGAACAGCTTCAGGACTTCCTCGAACAGGCGCGCCGGTGCGGCTTCGTTGAGCAGGCCGGCCAGCTGCGGGATCGGTGCGGCGGTGCCCTCTTCGATCTGGAAACCGAGCTTGGCCGCCAGGCGGACCGCACGCAGCATGCGCACCGGGTCTTCCTGGTAACGCTGCACCGGGTCGCCGATGAGCTTCATCAGGCGTGCCTGCACGTCTTCGAAGCCACCGGTGTAGTCACGCACCGAGAAGTCCTCGATGGCGTAATACAGGGCATTGCAGGTGAAGTCGCGGCGGATGGCGTCGTCTTCGATGCTGCCGTACACGTTGTCGCGCACGAGCATGCCGTTTTCCATTTCGCGGTCGCCGCTGCCGTCATCGATGTTGGCACGGAAGGTGGCGACTTCGATGATCTCGCGGCCGAACACAACATGGGCCAGGCGGAAACGGCGGCCGATCAGGCGGCAGTTGCGGAACAACTGCTTGACCTGTTCGGGCGTGGCATCGGTGGCCACGTCGAAATCCTTGGGTTGGCCATTGACCAGCAGATCGCGCACCGCGCCGCCGACAAGGTAGGCGCCGAAGCCGGCATCGCGCAGTCGATAAAGCACGCGCAACGCGTTCGGGCTGATGTCCTTGCGGGAGATCGTGTGCTGGTCGCGCGGGATGACGCGCAGGCTGAACGGTGATGTAGCAGAGGAAATGATGTTGGCGCTTCCGGTTGAAGTTTCGGGATTGCCCAATGGCATCGAGGTGCATATACTAGCGCTCCTGCACCGGCAGCGACACACTGCTCCCTTCGTCTAGTGGTTAGGACGTGGCCCTCTCAAGGCTAAAACAGGGGTTCGAGTCCCCTAGGGAGCACCAGTCGCCGCAGCAGGAACCGAAAAAGCCCGCCTTGTGCGGGCTTTTCTGTTTTCCGGATTCGTGTCGCCGACTGGGCTGGTCGCTTGAGCGCCTCCCTGCTATCGGCTTGAGCCGGCGGGGTCACCCAGGGCAGGACACGCCGTGAACCCATCCATGGGGTCTCGATGGCGCCATCCATGGCGCCAACGGTCCTGCCCTGGGTGACCCCGCCGGCTCTGGACGGTTTCCCGCGCGCTGCAGCAACAGCCGACCAGCGCTTCAGTGCATCCGCTGGCACCGTGAAACTGTCAGGAGGGGGCAGGCCGCCCTCTCCAGGACCGTTGGCGCCATGGATGGCGCCATCGAGCACCATGGATGGGCTTTTGCGTGTCCTGGAGAGGGCGGCCTGCCCCCTCACACCGTGGACAACCAGGCGCCGACGAAATGCAACCGAAGCCAGGCACACGTCAGCCTTCCATCTGCTCCAGCTCTTTGCCCTTGGTCTCGCGCACGTAGCGGATGACGAAGATGATCGAGAGGATCGCGGCCACGGTGTAGATGCCGTACGCACCGGCCAGGCCGATGCCGGCCAGTAGCATCGGGAAGGTCACGGTGATCGCGAAATTCGACGTCCACTGCGCCGCCCCGGCCACGGCCAACGCCGGGCCGCGGATCTGGTTCGGGAACATTTCGCCCAGCATCACCCACATCACCGGGCCCCAGGACATGTTGAAGAACACCACATAGACGTTGGCCGCTACCAGCGCCAGCCGGCCCATGCCGTCGGACAGCTGCAGGCGCCCCTCGGCCAGGCTGCCACTGGCGAAGGCCACCACCATCAGCACCAGGGCCACCGACATGCCGACCGAACCGACCCACAGCAGCGGCTTGCGGCCGATGCGATCGATCAGCACCACCGTCAGCAGGCAGGCGCCGATGCTCAGCGCACCGGACAGGACGTTGATCAGCAGCGCATCGCTTTCCGAGAAACCCACCGCCTGCCACAGCACCGCGCCGTAATAGAACACCACATTGATGCCGACCAGCTGCTGGAACATCGCCAGGCCGATACCGACCCAGACAATCGGTCGCAGCTTGCCGGTGGCCTTGTTGAGCAGGTCGCCGAATCGCGGCTTGTGCTGGTCCTGGGCCAGGCTTGCTTCGATCTCGGCCTGCTTGTTCACCGCGGCACGTTCGCCGTACAACCGGCCAAGCACCGCCCTCGCCTGCGCCTGCCGGCCCTTCATCACCAGGAAGCGCGGGCTTTCCGGGATCACCAGCAACAACAGCAGGAACAGCAGCGACGGCAGTGCCTGCATCCAGAACATCCAGCGCCAGGCTTCCTGCCCCAGCCAGAGCGGCTCGGTCGACGCACCCGCCGCCCGGGCCAGCAGATAGTTGCTGAGGAACGCGGCGAACAGGCCGCAGATGATCGCCATCTGCTGCACGGTCGCCAGCCGGCCGCGATAGCGCGCAGAGGCGACTTCGGCGATATAGGCCGGCGACATCACGCTGGCCGCACCGACAGCGAACCCGCCGAGCACGCGTGCGCAGACGAACAACCAGGAGGCATGTGCAGCGCCGGCGCCCAGCGCCGACACCAGGAACATCACGGCCGCCACGATCAGCACGCCGCGACGTCCCAGCCGATCGCCAAGCCAACCGGCCACGAACGCCCCGATTGCGCACCCCAGCAGCATCGAGGCGACCTCGAAGCCGAGCGCGGCCTCGCTGGAGTTGAAGGCCTGGCGCAGGCCGTCGACGGTGCCATTGATGACGCCACTATCGAAGCCGAACAGGAACCCGCCGAGGGTGGCGGCGCAACTGATCAGGACGATGAAGGCAGTGTTCTCACCGCCGTTGGAGGCGGCACCGGGCTGGACTGGCGACATGAAGAATCCTGCAAGGAAGGGGGCCGACCGAAGCGGGCCGGCGGCCCTGGCAGCGTCGCACAGGGCGGGCACGCCGCCAAATGGGCCCTCGCCCCCCCCATCCCCCCACTTTCACACGGCAACCGACACCGGGGGCCAACCTGTTCTAGAATTGGCAGGTTCAGAAAGCGATTCGCCCTCTACCCATGCCATTTGTCGTCACCGAAAACTGCATCAAGTGCAAACACACCGATTGCGTGGAAGTGTGTCCCGTGGATTGCTTCCACGAAGGCCCGAACTTCCTGGTGATCGACCCGGACGAGTGCATTGACTGCACCCTCTGCGAACCCGAGTGTCCGGTCAACGCGATCTTCCCGGAAGACGATGTTCCCGCTGGCCAGGAAGGTTTCGTCGCCCTCAATGCAGAACTGGCGAAGGAATGGCCGGTGCTGACCGTGCGCAAGGACCCGCCGGCCGACGCCGGTGAGTGGGATGGCAAGCCGGACAAGCTGAAGCTGCTGGAGCGCTGAGGCGCAGGCACCATGGCCCTGGTAGCTGCCGGCCCTGGTTGGCGCAAAGACGCCGACCAAGGTCGGCCCCCACCGCAGCAGGCACCAACCAGCAGGCAATGAAAAGGGCGCCCTGGGCGCCCTTTTCTGTTCCGGCCTTGGTAGCTGCCAACCTTGGTTGGCACAAAGGCGCCGACCCGGGCCGGCCTCTACCACGGCAGGTACGAACCCGCAGGGTCCGCACCCGCCCAACCGGCCATTACGGGGCCAGCTTGGCCTTCAGCGCGGCAATCAGCTTCACCGGGGCTTCGGCGGTGGCCGGCAGGCCACGCGGATCGACCGCGGAGATGTAGGCACCGGCGTCGACGGCGACCACGCGGACCAGGAAGTTGCTGCCTTCATAGGCCACGTCGTACGAACCCAGCAGCTGGGCGCGGGTAGCGATGGTCAGGCCTTCCACGCCTTCCAGCGCGGTACCGACCTTGGCGAAGGCTTCATCCTTGCTGCCGGCAATGGTGAAACCGGTGGCGCTGACGGCGGGGGCAGCGGCGGCCGGGGTGGCCGGCTTGGTCGCCGAGCTCAGGGTCGGCACCTGGTTGTTGCCGGCGCCTGCCGGCAGGTTCAGGTCCGGCGGCACTTCCAGCGGACGCACTTCCGGGGCCAGAGCGTAGTCGCCCTTGACGCCACGCTTGAAGCAACCGGTGGTGCCGGCTGCGGTGGCCACGGCAAGGAGCGCGAAGGACAGCACGCGGACGGCGGAAACGGATTGGCGCATGTGAATCTCCTGGATCAGACCAAGACGGAAGGTCAGTGGCTGGAAAGGGCTTCGAGGGCGGCGATATCGCCGGCGAGATGGTCGGCGGCAGGCGCGTGTGCGGCCGAAAGCGGCAGCAGCGGCAGGCGCAGATCGTGACCGATGCCGATCCGACGCAACAGCGCCTTGACCGGAATCGGGTTGGATTCGACACCGCAGAAGTCATGGAACGGCTGCAGGCGAGCGTCCCAGGATTCAACGGCTTCATGGTCGCGGGCAGCGGCCAGGTCGCACATCCGGCGATAGGCGCCGGGCAGCACGTTGGAACCGACCGAGATCAGACCGTCCATGCCGGCCTGGATCGAACGTGCGGCCGTGCCGTCATCGCCGGTGAGCACGGCAAACGTCGGACTGCGCAGGTCCAGCAGTGCCCGCACGCGGCCGGTGTCGCCCACCGCTTCCTTGATGCCGACGATGTTCGGATGGCTGGCGAGCTCGGCCACCGTCTCCGGCAGCATGTCGCAGCCGGTACGGCCGGGCACGTTGTACAGCACCACCGGCACTCCGGCCTGGTCGGCGACCGCGCGGTAATGCGCGATCAGGCCAGCCTGGGTCGGGCGCACGTACGGCGGGGTGACCACCAGCGCGTGGGTGGCGCCAAGCGCAGCAGCACGGCGGGTCTGCTCGATGGTTTTGGCGGTGCCGGACAGGCCGGTACCGGCCAGGACCGGAACGCGGCCGGCGATGCGTTCGACCGCGCTGGCCAGCAGCTGGTCGTACTCCGCATCGGACAGGGTGGCTGCCTCGCCGGTGGAGCCAGCAACGACAACGCCTTGGACGCCGCCCTCCAGCTGCAGGTGCAGCAGGCGCTGCCAACCGTCGGGGTCGAGTGCGCCGTCGGCCCGGAAGGGGGTCGCCAGCGCGGTGATGAGGCCGGAAAGGGACAAGGACGTGCTGCTCTTGGCTGGGGAGGGAAAACGTCCGCCACGGAAGGGCGCGGGCGTTCTGAATGTTACTTGCGGCGCGAAAGCACGGGCAAGTATGCTGGACACCGGTGGATCCCCGCCTCTGGCGGGCATTCAGACTAACGCATGCATTACCCGGAATCGCCTTGACCGACACCACCCCGCGCCCAGCGCCGAGCGAAAACCACCTCCTGATCAACGCCTATACGACGCATCCGGAGTCCCCCCTGTTGTCCGTCACCCGCCGCATCGCCGACAGCGGGTGCAATCTGGTGGATGCACGCCTGGCCACCGTGGGCCGCGACGTCTCGGTGACCGCGCTGGCCACCGGCTCCTGGGATTCGGTCGCCAAGCTGGAAGCGATGCTGACCCGGCTCGAGCGCGAGGAAGGCCTGAAGCTGGTGTGGTATCGCACCGAAGCCAAGCAGGCGCAGTCCAACCTGCTGCCGTACATCGTCGAGGTGATCGCCGCCGACAAGCCGGGCATCCTGTTCCAGCTGGCCGATTTCTTCGACCGCCAGGGCATCACCATCGAGACCCTGCAGAGCACGCGCTACCGCGCCATGCAGACCGGTGCGGAAATGTTCAGCGCACAGGTCACCATCGGCGTGCCGGCCAACATGCATATCGCCGCCCTGCGCGATGATTTCCTCGAGTTCTGCGACCACTTGAACCTGGACGCGATCATGGACCCGATGAAGTTCTGATTGAAACCCTGATTCTTCGCGCGCTCCTCACGGGCGCGTGGCGTTTCATGCAATTGTCGTAGAAAGAACCCAGGCTCGACAGAAGGACCTCATGAACAACGGCGATACCCTGGACAGCACCACCCTCTCCCTGCCGCTGGCGCTGTCCGGCGGCGCCCAGGCCACCCTCGGCGATTACGCCGGCCAGTGGCTGGTGCTGTACTTCTACCCCAAGGACAGCACCCCGGGCTGCACCACCGAAGGCATCGACTTCAACGCGCTGCTGCCCGACTTCCAGAAGGCGGGCGCGGTCGTGCTTGGCGTCTCCCGCGACTCGGTGAAGTCCCACGACAACTTCTGTGCCAAGCAGGGCTTCGCGTTCCCGCTGGTCAGTGATGCCGACGAAGCGCTGTGCAGCGCCTTCGACGTGATCAAGATGAAGAACATGTACGGCAAGCAGGTACGTGGCATCGAGCGCAGCACCTTCCTGATTTCCCCCGACAGCCGCATCGTGCAGTCATGGCGCAAGGTCAAGGTCGCCGGCCATGCCGACGCCGTCCTTTCCGAACTGAAGGCCAATCAGTCCAAGTGAGTCCCATCGCCCACTTTGTCCGCCACCACCCTGCCCTGCAGCAGGTCGTGGTGGTTTTTCCCTGTCCGTAACCAGGAACCGATGATGACCCGAGGCAAGCGCATCTACGTGCTGGATACCAACGTGCTGATGCACGATCCCACCGCGCTGTTCAAATTCGAGGAGCACGATGTCTACCTGCCCATGCAGGTGATCGAGGAGCTGGACAACGGCAAGAAGGGCACGACCGAAGCAAGCCGCAATGCGCGCCAGGTCAGCCGCTTCCTCAACGAGCTGGTGCAGGCTTCGGGCCTGGACAACCTGGCCGAGGGCATTCCGCTGCAGCGGCCGCAGGGCCTGCAGCTGCGCGGCAAGCAGAGCGTGGGCCTGCTGCGCTTCCAGACCAGCCATTTCGACGCGGGCAAGAGCTTTGGCAAGGTCATCCCGGACAACGCCATCCTCGGCGCGATCCTGGCGCTGAAGGAAGAAACGCCGGAGATCCCGGTGGTGTTCGTCTCCAAGGACATCAACCTGCGCATCAAGGCGGCCATCGCCGGCATCGTCTCGGAAGACTACGAGAACGACCGCGCGCTGGACGATTTCAGCCTGCTCTACACCGGCGCCACCGAGCTGCCGGAAGACTTCTGGAAGCGCCACGGCGAGGATCTGCGCAGCTGGAGCGACAAGGGCCGCACGCACTACGAAATCCTCGCCCAGGACGGCGAAGAGTGGTACCCGAACCAGTACGTGTACCTGCCGGGCGAAGATGAAGTCGAGCTGCGCGTCAGCAGGATCGTCGGCGATGGCAAGGTGGTGTTGTCGCTGGTCGATGACTTCCGCCACGGCAGCCATGCCGTGTGGGGCATCAGCGCGCGCAACCGCGAGCAGAACTTCGCACTCAACGCACTGATGGATCCGGAGATCGACTTCGTCACCCTGCTCGGTACTGCCGGCACCGGCAAGACCCTGCTGGCACTGGCCGCCGGCCTGGCGCAGACGATGGACCAGCAGCGCTACCGCGAGATCATCATGACCCGCGCCACGGTCAGCGTCGGCGAGGACATCGGCTTCCTGCCCGGTACCGAGGAAGAGAAGATGACGCCGTGGATGGGCGCGCTGACCGACAACCTGGAAGTGCTGACGCACAACCAGGAAGGCGGCACCTGGGGCCGCCAGGCCACCAACGACCTCCTCGCCAGCCGCATCAAGATCCGCTCGATGAACTTCATGCGCGGCCGTACGTTCCTGTCGCGTTACCTGATCCTGGACGAGGCGCAGAACCTGACCCCCAAGCAGATGAAGACGCTGATCACCCGTGCCGGCCCCGGCACCAAGATCGTCTGCCTCGGCAACGTCGAACAGATCGACACCCCGTACCTGACCGAAACCACGTCGGGCCTGACCTATGCCGTGGACCGCTTCAAGAACTGGCCGCACAGCGCGCACATCACGCTGCGTCGCGGTGAACGCTCGCGACTGGCCGATTACGCCTCGGAGGTGTTGTGAACCGCTGCACCCGTCTGCTGCTGCCATCGCTGGCCGCCGCCATTGCCACGCTGCTCGGTGCCTGCGCGACCACGCAGGGACCGGCCAGCGTGCCGACCACAGAACGCAGTGGCCAGTCCTGGGTGGTCACCCGCCCGATCATCGCCGCGCAGGTGCTCGACACCTGCTCGCGCCCCAGCCCCGGCCGCGAGGCCGGGCGGGTCAGCGGCTACTGGGCGCCGAGCCGGCAGCAGGTGGACCAGCTGGAAGCGAAGCTGGCATCGCTGGAAGCGCAGGTGCCACACGTGCTGGATTTCGATCGCCAGTACGTCGGCATCGAGCTGGATGGAAAGCAGGTGATCTACATCAACGCGTTCCATCTGCCTGAAGACAACAGCCTCCGGCCCGCCCGCGAGGCGGTACGGGTGTGCGATGGCGGCGCGCAGTTCTGGGGCGCGGTCTTCGACCCGGCCAGCGGGACCTTCAGCGAGCTGCAGTTCAACGGCGGCTTCGGCGGGCCCTGAGGGGCCTGCCATGGGAATCCGCCTGCCCACCTGGGTCTGGATCGGCGCGGTCGCCCTGTCGTGCGTGGCCGGCATGGTCAATGTGGTTGGCTTCCTCGGTTTTGAACATCAGGCGGTCAGCCACATGACCGGCAGCACCAGCCAGCTCGGCATGGCACTGGCGCAAGGTGACTGGCGCGCGGTCGGCCATCTGTGGGGGCTGCTGATCGCGTTTTCGCTGGGCGCGATGGTCAGCGGACTGCTGATCCAGGACAGCGCACTGCAGCTCGGCCGGCGCTACGGCGTGGCGCTGGCATTGGAATCGCTGTTGCTGCTGGCGGCCATTCCGCTGTTCAAGCAGCATCAGATATGGGGCGCATTGGCGGCCGCGATGGCCTGCGGACTGCAGAATGCGATGGCCACCACCTTCAGTGGTGCCGTCGTACGCACCACTCATCTCAGCGGCATGTTCACCGATCTCGGCATCGGCCTGGGCCACCTGCTGCGCGGGCTGCCGCTGCAGGTACGACGCCTGACCCTGAGCGGCCTGATCATCAGCGGCTTCCTTGCTGGCGGCGTGATCGGCGCCTGGCTGTTCGTGCGCTGGCAGTACGACGCCCTGCTGGCCCCTGCCCTGCTGACCGGCCTGACCGGGCTGGGCTATGTGTCCTACCAGCAGTGGGCACGCTGGCGGCGTTGAGCATGGCGTCATCCACGCATGGCGTGGATCTGCGTTGTCCATCCGATCTTTTCCGCGATATCCACGCATGGCGTGGATCTACTGACAGTCACCAGGAAGCTATCGACACCGCCCCGCCTCCCCCGCAGAAATCCAGAGCCGCTGTTGCTGTTGCCCCGGCTTCTGCCGGTGGCGGGCGCAGCCCGGCCGGCACTACCCCCTGGCAAGGCAGCACGGCACAATCGCTGCATGAGCCCGACCACCCCCGTTTCCGCCCTGACCATCGCCGGCTCCGATTCCGGCGGCGGCGCCGGCATCCAGGCCGACCTGAAGGCCTTCGCCGCGCATCGCGTGCATGGCCTGTCGGTGATCGCCGCACTGACCGCGCAGAACACCCGCGGTGTGCGCGCCGTGCACGTGCCACCGATCGACTTCCTGCACGCGCAGATCGAAGCCTGCTTCGACGACTTCGACATCCACGCGGTGAAGCTGGGCATGCTGGCCAACGCCGAGGTGATCCACGCGGTGGCCGATGCACTGGAACGCCATCGACCACCGCACGTGGTGCTCGACCCGGTGATGGTCGCCACCAGCGGTGCGCGCCTGCTGGAGGACAGCGCGCTGCAGGCAATGCGCCAACGGCTGCTGCCACTGGCCACCCTGGTCACCCCCAATGCACCCGAAGCGGAGCTGCTGGTCGGCCGCAGCATCGCCAATGGCAACGACGCAGAGCGGGCCGCCGCCTCGCTCCTTGATCTGGGCGCCGGTGCGGTGCTGTTGAAGGGGGGGCACCTGCACGAAGGCAACCGCGTGGTCGACCGCTACTTCGACGGCGTCAGCAACGAAGAATTCATCCATGCCCGCCTGCCACTGGATGCGCATGGCACGGGCTGCACGCTGGCCTCGGCCATCGCCGCGCAGCTCTGCAACGGGCTGAGCCTGGCCAACGCCTGCGAAGCCGGCATCGACTACGTGGCGCGCGGATTGCAGCAGGGCTATGCGCCCGGGCGCAGCGAGGTGCTGGTTCTGGACCACTTCGGCGCGGCGCCCCACGCATGAGCGATTCGCCACGCGCGCTCACCGTGAACAGCGGCGATGGCCACCGTTTCGATGTGATCGCCTGCGTGCCCGCACAGCCGCTGGCACGGCTGTTGTGGCTGCCGGCGCTGGGCGTGGCCGCGCGCCACTACCTGCCGCTGGCGCAGGCACTTGCAGCCAGGGGCGTGGCGGTCTACCTGCACGAATGGCGTGGCAATGGCAGCAGCTCGCTGCGACCGTCGCGCAGCCAGGATTGGGGCTACAGGCAGATTCTCGACCACGATCTGCCGGCCAGCCAGGCCCTGCTCGCCGACGCTGATGCTGGCCAGAACGCGCTGCCATGGATCATCGGTGGCCACAGCCTGGGCGGGCAGCTGGCCTGCGTGCACGCCGGACGCCAGCCACAGGCGTTCGATCGATTGTGGCTTGCCGCCAGCGGCACACCGTTCTGGCGCACGTTCCCGCCACCACGCGGTTGGCTGCTGCCACTGATCTATCGCTTCCTGCCGTGGATCGCGCGACGCCAGGGCGTGCTGCACGGGCGCCGGCTCGGTTTCGGCGGCACCGAAGCACGCGGACTGATCGCCGACTGGGCACGCGTAGGGCTGAGCAATCACTACGCCGCCGCAGGCATGGACGAGGACCTGGATGCGCAGATGGCGCGCGTGCACGGCAGTGCGCAGGCGGTGCTGATGGAAGACGATTGGCTGGCGCCGACCGGATCAATGCAGGCGCTGCTGGCGAAACTGCCGGATGTCGCCTCGGAATTACGCGTGCTTTCTGCGCAGGAGCTGGGTACGCAGGCCGATCACTTCGCTTGGATGAAACACCCGGAGGCTGTCGCAGAGGCGTTTTTCATTCAGTTGGGTGAAAATTTTCACAAAAGCGTTGACGACTCGCGCCGACATCCGCATAATTCCGCTCCTGTCGCAGGGCGCCCGTAGCTCAGTTGGATAGAGTACCTGGCTACGAACCAGGCGGTCGGGAGTTCGAATCTCTCCGGGCGCACC